>CAVGTC010000043.1:0-18722 GCA_963632255.1 Lachnospiraceae bacterium
CTTCAAAGTACCGCGGCATCTTGTCACCGAAGTGCGGCTTGGCTTCAAAAAGGGTACACCGGGCCGCTACAGGCTGCCGACATCGTTAAACTTTCCTAAAAAACACCCCTCTTCCCCGGCGGCTTGTTTTGACATTTTGCTCGATTCCTGCGTGAAAAACCGCCATAATGATTTTTCGGGGTAAACCAGTATTCTTCTTCTCCGTAATGCTGCGTGGGCGCGTAGTACGCCGTCACGCGAGGACGGCGGCTTGAAACGGAAGCAGAGCCTTTCCGGGCGCATCGCAAACGCCCCCTTCCGCGCGGTGGACGCGCGGAAGGGGGCGGCAAACAGATATGTCGGCACGCCTATTTGCGCACCATTTTCTTCCCTCCCACGAGGTACACGCCCGGCGGCAGTCCGTCAGGCGGACCGGCGGCGCGCACACCTTGCAGGGTGTACACCGGCGCGTCCGCAATGTTTCCGCCCTCTCCGCAGGCGGCGGTGCGGCAGGGCGGCGTGAGTGCCGTGGCGCTGCCGTGCGAGAGTATGGTGACGCGGCGGCGCAGCGACTCTGCGTTCCACAGGTCGAGCCACTCGCCTTCCCGCTGCAGGTCGACGCGCACCTCGTACGCGCAGCCCGGCGTGAGGGACGAGAGCGGCACGTCATGGCGCGAGGCGGTGAGCAGTCCGCTCTCCCCGTAAGGCAGTGTCACGGCGAGGGACGGACTTGTGTAGTCGTCCGCCCCCGTGGAGAGGTTGAGCAGGCGGTAGCGCAGGCGCGTGGAGAGCGAGCCGCCGCTGATGTACTCGGCGCTGGTGGCGGCGGCGAGACCTATGCGTTCCGTGCGGCGGGGGTCGAAGTAAAGGCGTTCCGCTTCCTCCTCCCCGTCGAAGACGGCCACGCGCGTCACGCCGAGCCGTGTCTTGTACCCGTTTGGCAGCACCTCCACCGTGTAGCCGCCTGGCATTGCGATGTCATAGGTGGCGTCGTCGCAAGCCAGACTCAGCTCGGGGGCATAGCGCCCCGCCAGCATGTCGCACGAGCCCCCCGTGCCCGTGTAGCCGCTGTAAAACTTCACCAGCCAGCGCGTGGTGTCGTTGCGCTGCGCCACGAAGTTGGGCGTGATGTACGAGGGCACGGTGAAGGTTTCGCCCTCCAGCTCCCCCGTGCCCCTGAAAGAGAGCGAAAGGTTGCCCCGCGCCTCGTGGCGCGTGTCGTTGGCCACGTCGAACACCATAGCCCACTCCGACGAACCGTACTGGTAGAATGGAGCCAGCACCTGCGGCTCGCCCACCAGCCTCAGGGCGGGCTTTGCCGGCTCGGGTGTCACGGTGATGCGGCCGCCCGCCTTGTCAAGGAATACACGGTTGGCGTCGGCCATCAGTTTCCATGAGTCTTCCCACGCGTCGCCCGTCTCGTCGAGGCGGCGGTGGCCCAGCGGGCGCAGCGTGTACCGCCCGTCGTCCAGCGCCGGCGCGTCGGCGAAGTCAAGCGTCCAGCCCGTGTCGATGTTCCACGACCCGTAAATGCTGTGCCACTGCAGCTCGTTGGGGTACTTGAAGACGTGCAGGCACTCGCCCTCCCCGTCGAAAAGTCCGACACCCACCTCGCCCCGGTACGCGCCGTAAGTGCCTTTCACCATGTTGCGCACGCCTACGCCTTTCAGCTCGGCCGTCAGGCAGCCCCCCGCCGTGGTTTCGCTTTCAAGGATGTTGAGGCTGCCGCCGTTCACCATCCACAGCAGCACGGGCTGCTCGTCGAAGGGCTCGTGCTGTCCGTCGCGCGGGCGCACGAAGAGCGCGCGCAGCTTCTCGTAGTAGTTGCCGTCGCTGTTGTAGCCCCCCGACGACACCGCCGCTTTGTTGATGTCGAAGTAGCCGTCGGCCAGGCCGCCCCAGCCCCAGTTGGCGTGCACAAGTCCGTTGGCGTCGTAGCCGTCGAAGATGAAGGCGTGGTCGCCGCCGTACATCAGTATGGCGTTGCCCTCCGAAAGTTCGTTGTACACGGCCTCAAGGAAGACGCCGCCGCGCAGGCGGTCCTTCTCAAGCTCGCGCACCGAGTAGCCGTAGGTGTTTTCAAGCGCATACCAGGCCTCAAACTCGCTTGCTTGGCTGCCCTCCTTGCCATAGGTCATCTTCACTGCTCGCCCCACGTCGCGCATCAGCGTGGCCACCGCCTCACCCGCTGCGGTGGAGTAGCCTCCGCTCTCGTAGTTGTCAACCATGCTGTCCCAGTCGTAGCTGTCGAGCGCGTAGGCCCCGCTATCGCCGCGCGGCAGTGAGGCCGGGCGCTCCTTGGGCCACTTGTGGCTGTAGAGCACCTGCGCCATGGCCGTGGCCGTGCAGCCTGTCGGCGTGTGCGTGCCGTCAAGCACGGGCGTGTACATATTGTATGGGTAGTACTGGTTCCATGTGCAGGACACCAGCGGCTTGACATAAGCCTTCGGCGGGTTGGGGTAGGCGGGTGTGAGGGCGAGGCTGTCCACCCGCACGGCGTTGGCCGCCCGTTCGTATTCGTCCAGCAGGGCACGCAGTCCCGGCGGCAGGTTGGCTGGGTCGATGCGCCCCGTGTCGCTGTAGCCCAGCACGGATCCGAGGCGGTCGTCGCCTGCCACGAGGCAGAAGCCCTCGCCGCCGGCGTCGTTGAAGACATAGTAAGCCGGGGTTTCGCGCGTGTCCCCGCCCAGCGTGCGGACGGTGTTTTGCGCCAGCGGCGCGTGTACGGGGCGCGCGAGGTGTCTCCGCGCCACGGCCAGCGCGGCGTCGGGGTCGACGGGGTTGGCCCGCGTGGCGGGCGCGGCGGCCGCCGCGAGAAGCAGGGCGGCGCACAGTATGTGGCGTATGTCGGTCATGGTGTATGGAGAGTAAGTAAGGTCTTATATATATAATGCGTGTTATGCTCGCGGCGCGGTCACTTTACAACAGTCTTCACTGCGGTGCCGTCCGGGCGCACGGCGATGTTGACGCCCCGCGCGGGGGCGGAGAACCGGCGACCGTCCGGCGAGTACCACACCGTGGCGGGCGCGTGCCCGGCGGCACGTGCGGGTGCGAGCGACGTGGGCTTTGAGGTGACCGCGCACTTCGCCGCGTTTTCGATGCGCCCCGTGGACGTGTCAAGAAGCAGCGCGCAGACGGAGAGGCGGCTCTTGTCCTGTATGAAGGCGTTGCGCGACAGTCCGCTGAAAACCGCAGTGTGCGTTTTGCGCACTCCCGGTGTGAAGCCGCCCGCCAGCGAGCCCTCCACGCCGCCCCCCGCGCCAAGCTCGGCTATGGCCACGTGGTTGAAGGTGATGTCAGGACCGAGGATGTACGAGCCGCCCTTGTTGAAGAAAGCAAGCTCGTCGGGCGCGTTGGCCACGTCGTCCCAGTAGCCCGGGGCGTTGGCCTGGTACCAGCTGTCGTCCTGCAGGCCGTCCGCCGTGAGCACGTAGGCCAGGGCGTAGCCGCCGTCGGTCTCCATGCACGGCGTGACCCCGGCGGTGACGGTGACAGCATCGAGGGCGTCGTCCCACTCGGCACGAGCGTCCACCTCCATCAGCGCCGGGCGGGACAGCTCCGCCGCAGTCTCTGAAAGTCCGTCAAACGAGTTGATTTTCTCGCGACGGTTGCACCAGAGGGTGGGGTAGGAGGTGGCCCAGTGCTGCCGCGTCTCGTAGTCGTAGGCGTGCGTCTCGAGCTTGTCGCCCACGTGTATGGCGATGCCGATGAAGTCGTCCGGGTGCAGCTTTTGCAGCGACTCCATGATGGCGATGCCGCGCGGGCAGTACTGGCACCACATGCCTGTGTAGTCCTCCACCACCACCCGCTTGCGCGGTACGCTGGTGACGCTGTACAGCGTGATGTAGGCGTAGTTTACCGTCACCTCGTTGTACTGCCCGTTGACGTGTGAGAGGGTGAGCACCACGTCGGTCTTCCCCGTCCTTTCGCGCGGGTGCAGCTTTACGGGGAGTTGCCCCGTGCCGTACGGCTCGACGGGTGTGTCAAGCGTCACGGTGACGGGACCGACGGTCTCGCCCGTGTCGGTGTAGTAGAGCGAGTAGGTCACGGTGCGCGCCTCCGCCGAGCCGTAGCTGTCGATGCGCACGGAGGTCTCGGCTGAGGCGGAGCCGGCGGCGGCCATCACGTTGCCGGGCGAGAGGGGCGCGAGGGCGTTGGCGGCGGCGGAAAGGCGGGCGGGCAGGGCGCACAGCAGGACGCACAGCAAGACGCGCGGCAGCACATGCCGCAGCGTGGGGCGCAGTGGGGTGTGTCTCTTTTCCATAAGGATAGTAGGGTAAGCGGTTTAGTGTTTCGCGGTGGAAGCCCCTTTACGCTGTGTCCGCCGGAGGGCGCGGGCGTAAGGCTTCCGCCAGTGCCAAATATAGCGCATTATTTCCGCTGCATTGGCGGTTCGTGCAGTTAAAAATGCTTTTCGCCGTAAAAATGTGCTTGTTTGTATAAAATGCCAGGCGTGGAGATGTGGGCGCGGCGCGGGCGTAAAGTGCGGCGGCGGCAAATAAAAACGGCGGCGCGGCGGCGGGGTGCGCTTTTTGTCATAATTTCGCCGTAAATACCGAAAACGCCATGCCACGTACTGCCGTAAACAACAAAAGCGCGGCCGACGACCTGCGCTACCTCAAACTGCTCGCACGCAACTTCCCCACCGTCTCCGCCGTCACGACGGAGATAATAAACCTTGAGGCGATACTGCACCTGCCCAAGCCAACCGAGCATTTCCTTGCCGACCTGCATGGCGAGGACGAGGCTTTCCGCCATGTGCTGCGCAACGCGTCGGGCAACATAAAGCGGAAGGTGCGCGAGCTCTTCGGCAACACGCTGCGCGAGCGCGAGATACGCGACCTCTGCACGCTGATATACTACCCCGAGGAGCGGCTGGAGCTGGTGAGGCAGACCGACACCGACCTCTCCGACTTTTACCAGACGACGCTCAACCAGCTCATTGCCGTCTGCCGCAACGTGTCGTCAAAGTACACGCGCAGCAAAGTGCGCAAGAGTCTGCCGCAGGAGTTTGCCTATATCATTGAGGAACTGCTGCACGAAAGCACCGACGACCGCAACAAGCAGGCCTACGTGGGTGTCATCATACAAACCATCATAGGCACGGGGCGTGCCGAAGGCTTCATCGCCGCGCTGTGCCGCCTCATACAGCGGCTTGCCATCGACCAGCTGCACATACTGGGCGACATATTCGACCGCGGACCCGGGGCGCACCACATTATGGACACCCTTGCCGCCTACCACCACTGGGACATACAGTGGGGCAACCACGACGTGTTGTGGATGGGCGCGGCGGCGGGAAACCCCGCCTGCGTGATGGCCGTGCTGAGGCTCTCTTTCCGTTACGCCAACACGCAGACGCTTGAGGAGGGCTACGGCGTCAACATGGTGCCGCTCGCCACCTTCGCCATGGAGACCTACGGGGACGACCCGTGCGAGGTGTTTGTGCCGAAGATTGACGACCCCGCGCGTGCCCTGCCCGAGAAGACGCGACTGCTGCTGGCGCGGATGCACAAGGCGGTGAGCGTGATGCAGTTCAAGATAGAGGGGCAGCTATACGCCCGCCACCCCGAGTGGGGAATGGACGGGCGCGCCCTGCTGGGCGGCGTGGACACCGCAGCCGGCACCTGCGTGGTGGACGGCGTTTCCCACCCCCTGCGCGACAGCAGTTTCCCCACGTTCTCCCCGTCCTCCCCCTACAGCCTCACGCCCGAGGAGGACGAACTTGCGCGGCGGCTCTGCCGCTCCTTCATGCACAGTGAGCGCCTGCAGCGCCACGTGGAGCAGCTGTTGCAGCACGGCGGCATGTACGGCGTGTACAACTCCAACCTCCTCTTCCACGCCTCCGTGCCGCTCAACGCCGACGGCACGCCGAAGACGGTGTGCGTGGAGGGGCGCGAGGTGTCGGGACGCGCCCTGATGGACAGGGTGGAGGGACTTGTGCGCCTTGCGCTCGACCCCGATGCGGGGGAGGAGCGCCGCGCCCGCGCCCGCGACTATATGTGGTACTTGTGGTGCGGCCCGGACTCCCCGCTCTTCGACAAGTCGAAGATGGCGACCTTCGAGCGTTACCTCATTGCCGACAAGGAAACGCACGTCGAGGAGAAGGGCGCGTACTACAGCCTGCGCGAGGACGCCGCCGTGTGCGACCGGCTGATGGACGCTTTCGGCGTGCGTGGCCGCCACCGCCACATCATAAACGGGCACGTGCCCGTGCGTGCCGCCAGCGGGGAGAACCCCATCAAGGCGGACGGGCGGCTGATGGTGATTGACGGCGGCTTCGCGAAAGCCTACCACGACACCACGGGCATAGCGGGGTATACGCTGGTGTACCACAGCCGCGGCTTCCAGCTTGTGCAGCACGCGCCGTTCACCTCCACGCGCGAGGCGATAATAGACGGTACGGACATACGCTCCACCACGCAGATTGTGGAAATGACGGGACGGCGTGCCATGGTGAACGACACGGACAAGGGGGCGGAGCTGCGCGAGCAGATTGCCGACCTCGAACGGCTGCTGACCGCCTACCGCAAGGGATATATAAAGGAGTGAGGCGGCACGCGATGCCAGTTTCCCTACTGCGCGACGGGGAATGATTGCCTCTCGGAAAAAGTAGAATTCCCCATCGGGAAAGTGGAAAGAAAAAGAAGGATATGAAGAGTTTGAAGGAACTTTACAGAATAGGCATAGGTCCCTCGTCCAGCCACACCATGGGGCCGCGCGTGGCGGCCGAGCACTACCTCGCCGCACACCCCGGCGCGGCTGGCTACCGCGTCACGCTATACGGCAGTCTGGCGGCCACGGGGAAAGGACACCTCACCGACCTGGCCGTGACGCAGGTGCTGGGCGCGGAGCGCACGGAGATAGTATGGCGGCCGGATACAGAACTGCCGTTCCACCCCAACGGAATGACGTTTGAGACCGTCGCCGCCCCCGGCAGGGAGCCGCGCGACGCGTGGACGGTTTACAGCGTGGGCGGCGGCGCCATAGTGGAGGAGGGCGGCACGTGCGGCACGCCCGACGTGTATCCGCTCGACAGCCTTGAGGACATAAAGGCGTGGTGCGAGGAACGCGGCATGTCGTACTGGGAGTACGTCAACGCCTGCGAGGGACCGGAGATATGGGACTACCTCGCTGAGGTGTGGCGCGTGATGCGCGAGGCCGTGGAGCGCGGTGTAGAGCACGAGGGCGTGCTGCCCGGCGAGCTGCGGCTCAAACGCAAGGCGCCCGACTACTACATACGCGCCATGGGCTATGCCGCCAACGTGCAGTCGCGCGGACTGGTCTTCGCCTACGCGCTCGCCGTGAGCGAGGAGAACGCCTCGGGGGGCACTATCGTCACGGCTCCCACCTGCGGAGCAAGCGGCGTGCTGCCCGGCGTGCTTTACCACCTGCAGCGCACGCGCAAGTTCCCGGAGAAACGCATACTACACGCGCTTGCCACGGCCGGACTCATTGGTAACATAGCCAAGAGCCGCGCCTCCATATCGGGCGCCGAGGCGGGCTGCCAGGCCGAGGTGGGCGTGGCGTGCGCCATGGCGGCGGCTGCTGCCAACTACGTGTTCGGCGGAAGTCTCGCCACCATTGAGTACGCGGCGGAGATGGGGCTCGAACACCACCTCGGCATGACGTGCGACCCGGTGTGCGGACTGGTGCAGATACCCTGCATAGAGCGCAACGCGCATGCCGCCGCCCGCGCCCTCGACGCCAACGTGTACGCCTCTTTCTCCGACGGCGTGCACCGCATACCCTACGACAAGGCGGTGGAGGTGATGGGGCAGACGGGGCACGACCTCCCCTCGCTTTACCGCGAGACGAGCGAGGGCGGACTCGCGAAGAAGTACGAGGAGCACCGCAGGGACGGAAAATAAGCGCTCGCGCCGGCGGCGCGTGTGGAAATGACAGCGTCCGCACGGAAAAGCGTAGAAAAAGCGGCGCGGCGCGGGACACGTTACCAAGGTTTCTGCATAACTTTGCCCCAAACAAGGAGAGAGACGGGCACGCCGTGGCGGCGCGTCCGCAAAAGCGCCTGTAAGACATAAGTATGACACTGATAAAATCCATTTCCGGCTTCCGCGGAACCATCGGCGGACACACTGGCGACACGCTCAACCCCGTGGATATCGCGAAATCTGTCTCGGCTTACGCCGCCCTGCGCGACAAGGCCGTTAGCCGCGCATACCGCCGCAAGATTGTGGTGGGGCGTGATGCCCGCATCTCGGGCGAAATGGTGACGCACGTGGTGTGCGGCACGCTGATGGGCATGGGCTTCGACGTGGTGGACATAGGTCTCGCCTCCACCCCCACGACGGAGATTGCCGTGAAAATGCAGTCGGCCGTCGGCGGCATCATCATCACCGCCAGCCACAACCCCCGGCAGTGGAACGCCCTTAAGTTCCTCAATGAGAAGGGTGAGTTCCTCCCCCCTGTCGAGGCGGCAGAGGTGGTGCGCCTCGCCAACAGCTGCAACTTTGAGTTTGCCGACGTGGACACGCTCGGTTGCTATGTGCGCAACAACAGCTACGACCAGATACACATCGACCTTGTGAAGGAACTGGAGCTTGTGGACGCCGAAGCGATACGCCGTGCCCACTTCTCCGTGGCGCTTGACGCGGTAAACTCCGTGGGCGGCGTGATTATCCCCAAACTCCTCGGGCAGCTGGGTGTCACACAGGTGACGGGACTCAACATCGAGCCGACGGGCGACTTCGCCCACAACCCCGAGCCGCTGAAAGAGAACCTTTCGGAGATACGCAACCTGCTGCGCAAGGGTCGCCACGACCTTGGCATCGTGGTGGACCCCGATGTGGACCGCCTTGCGCTGGTGTGCGAGGACGGCACGATGTTCGGCGAGGAGAACACGCTTGTGGCGTGCGCCGACTACGTGCTGCAGCACACGCCCGGCCCCACGGTGTCAAACCTCTCCTCCACGCGCGGCCTGCGTGACGTGACGGAGAAGTACGGCTGCTGCTACACGGCCGCCGCAGTGGGCGAGGTGAACGTGGTGACGAAGATGCGCGAAACGGGTGCCGTGATTGGCGGCGAGGGCAACGG
Source organism: Lachnospiraceae bacterium (assembly GCA_963632255.1). Classification (GTDB taxonomy): domain Bacteria; phylum Bacteroidota; class Bacteroidia; order Bacteroidales; family Bacteroidaceae; genus Alloprevotella. Next base: position 9,034 of record CAVGTC010000043.1, read on the forward strand.
TGGCGTGATTTACCCCGCCGCACACAGCGGACGCGACGCGCTGGTGGGCATTGGACTCATCCTCACCTACCTTGCCAAGACGGGCTTGCGTGCCAGCGAGCTGCGTGACCGCCTGCCGCACTACTACATCGCCAAAAACCGCATAGACCTTGACCCGAAAACCGACATCTACGCCATCCTGCAAAAGGTGAAGGATCTTTATCAGGGTGAGAAAGTGACGGACATTGACGGCGTGAAGATTGACTTCGCCGACAAGTGGGTGCATCTGCGCAAGAGCAACACCGAGCCTATCATACGTGTCTACTCGGAGGCGCACACGCTGGCTGAGGCTGACGCGCTCGGCAAGCAAATAATGGATATTGTGTACCAGATGGTACAGTGACTCCCGGGCGCGGAGGGACGCGCCGGCTTCGGACAGTTTTATAAGAAAGGACATTGACAGGACGGGGCGGCGCCGGACGCGGGGAAAAACGCGCGCCGGTAGCCGCCCCGCCGCGTTTACGGCTGCCGCGTCGCGGCGGGAAACCGCCATTCTGCCCCCAAAACTTATAACCCCCAACGTACTATGAAGAAAAAACTCTTGTTGCTCACCCCCGCACTGCTGCCCGCATTCGCGGCGGCGCAGGGAAGGTACAACATCGTATACATCATGACGGACGACCACACCGCCCAGATGATGAGCTGCTATGACAAGACCAACGTGGAAACGCCTAACCTCGACCGCATCGCAGCGGACGGCGTGAAATTTGTCAACAGCTATGTGGCAAACTCTTTGTCCGGTCCCAGCCGCGCCTGCATGATAACCGGCAAACACTCGCACAAAAACGGCTTCACCAACAACGAGCACGGCATTTTCGACGGCTCTCAGCAGACTATGCCGAAGCTGCTGCAAAAGGCGGGCTACCAGACGGCTCTCATCGGGAAGTGGCACCTCGTCAGCACGCCGACGGGTTTTGACTACTGGAACATCCTCCCCGGGCAGGGTGATTATTACAACCCCGACTTCATCACCATGGACGGCCAAAAGGTGCGTGAGAAAGGGTATGTCACCAACATCATCACCGACAAGGCCATCGATTGGCTCGAACACCGCGACCGCACAAAGCCTTTCGCCCTTTTCGTACACCACAAAGCGTGCCACCGCAACTGGCTGCCCGAAATGAAATACCTCGGCGAGTACGAGGACAAGCAGTTCGCGCTCCCATCCACGTTTGGCGACACGTATGAGGGGCGCGAGGCGGCCGCCACGGCGGAGATGAAGATTGCCGACAACGCCCATATGGATCTTGCCTATGACAACAAGCTCTACCGCCCCGGTATGCACACCCGCCTGAGCGATAGTTACCTTTCCATGATAGGGCGGCTTGACAGCGCCGACCTGCAGCGGTACAACGACCACTACGAGCCTATCGCAAGTGACTTCTACCATAAGGACCTCAGGGAGCGCGGGCTTGCCGAGTTCAAGTACCAGCGTTTCATGCGCGACTACGCCAAGGTGGTGAAGACCCTTGACGACAACATCGGGCGCACGCTTGACTACCTGCGCTCCGCCGGCCTGCTCGACTCCACCCTCGTGGTATACACTTCCGACCAGGGCTTCTACATGGGCGAGCACGGGTGGTTTGACAAACGCTTCATGTACGAGGAGTCGCTCAACACGCCGCTTGTCATGCGCCTGCCGAAAGGACTCAATGCGCGGGGAGACGTAAAGGAAATGGTGCAGAACATCGACTACGCCCCCACTTTCCTGCAGCTTGCCGGGGCGGAAGTGCCCGCCGACATACAGGGTGAGTCGCTTGTGCCGCTGCTGCAGGGTAAGCATCCGAAAAGCTGGCGCAAGAGCGTGTACTACCACTATTACGAGTACCCCGCCGAGCATGCGGTGAAGCGTCACTACGGCGTGCGCACCGCCGACGGCTGGAAGCTCATTCATTTCTACAACGACATTAACCGCTGGGAACTCTTCAACCTCAACAACGACCCGCACGAGCTGCACAACCTCTACGGGCAGCCGGGCTACGAGAAGAAGACGAAGCAGCTCCGCGCCGAGCTCGTGCGCCTGCAGCGGCAGTACGACGACCAGCGTGCCTTGAAGCTGAATGACACCACCGAGCCGGTCACGGCAAACGACTGAGCCGGCGCAAGAAGGGGAGGGGAGTACCGCAAAATATGCAGCGGGACTCCCCTCCCGTGCTTTTGGAGGCGGGCAAGTTGCCGCCGCCCGTTCGTCCGTTATGCCGTTTCTTCGTTGTTCTTGGGCTGGGTAAGGGCTATTGCCCCGCGCTTGTTGTTAAGAGATGTGATTTACCCCCCCCCATTTAGTTAACGATTGTGTAGTTCCGCGTAAAATGCCGGGGTTAAAATTAACTTTGCTCCCGTATTATCCGCCCCACCTTTGTTTGCGCGGCGTGTCAGTTTGGTCGATGAAAAACGCCGATTGGTATGGGGATGGTAACCTGGTTCGTAAAAAACACTATGCTTTTCCGCCGGGAGGGCGAATGAATAACTTACTTTTGTAAAACGAAAAAAAGGTTTAGACGGGCTTTTCCCTTGTCCTGCGGGATTTGTCGCAGGGAGGCCAACTAAGCTAGGAACTGATTTATGGAAAAACATTTATTCGCGGCGCGGCGTGCTGTGCTGCTTGCGGTATTTTCCGTGGCATTTTTCGCGCCGGCCGCCGCGCAACGCATAGGGTTGAAGACCAATGCGCTTTATTGGGCAGCCGCCACCCCTAACATAGGTGTGGAGTTCCGCCTCAATCGTCACCTCACCCTCAATGTCGAGGGAGCGTACAACTATCTTAAGGTAAAGCAGTACTCCACCCGCGCTATGGCATTCTATCCCGAGATGCGGTGGTGGTTCAGCGCGCGTCCGCAGGCCGGGCACTTTGTCGGCGTGATGGCGCTGGCGGCCGACTACAAGCTCAACCTTGACGGAAAGCACCACAATGGCGATGCTTTCGGCGCGGGAGTGACCTACGGCTACGCTTTTGTGCTGGGCAAACGCTGGGGCCTGGAGACAACCGCAGGCTTGGGGCTGGCGCGTGTGAGGGAGAAGAAATGGAACTCTTCCAAGGGCGAAGCCGCGCCGAAATACGCCAACAACACCCGCTGGCTGCCCGCTCCCCTCAAACTCGGTGTCACTTTCACATACCTTATTAGATAGGCTGTCCGCCCGGCACCCGGTCGGACGGGGTTGGCAGCGTCCTTCCGCCGGAAGCGAAATGGCGAAAAGTGCGTCGCAGCGTTGCGCCCCCGCCGGGTGAAAGCCGTCCCGCCGCCGGAAACAGGGCGGCAGAACCTTGTTCAGTCCCACTTCCGAAAGCCCAAACCAAACGCAGATTTCCACAAATGAAGCACAACCACTACCGCATATTGCGCCGTCTCGCCGCGCTGGCCTTTGCCGCGCTGTGCCTGCTGCCCCTCGCCGCGCAGGACATCGTCCGCGTGACGGGAAAGGTGATATCAAAGACAAAGCGCGAGCCGCTGATGAACGTCATGGTGCGTGACACCCAGACGGGACACGACACCTACACCGACGAGGACGGCCGCTTCGCCTTTGACGTACACGGCAACACCACGTTGCTCTTCTCCATGATAGGCGCGCCCACGGTGAAGGTGAAACTGCACGGGCGGCAGACGTTGGAGGTGGAGCTTGACGAGCAGGATATCAGTCTTGGCGAGGCCACCGTCACCGCCAAGCGCATCACCGACAAGGTGACCGTGGAGCACACCGCCATTGAGGTGCACGGCGACACGCTTGTGCTGCCCTTCCGCTTCCGCGTCCCCGACGAAATGCTCTCGCCGCAGGTGCGTGTCATCGTGCAGCCTGTCATCAAAAACCTCACGCGCCACGACAGCCTCCTGCTTTCGCCCGCCGTGTATGACGCCCGCACCTACAACCTGACGCAGCGCCGTATGTACTTCTGGGACATGGAGGGGGAGGAGGGCGACCCCCTTGCGCCTTACATCACCGTGCGCAACGACAGCACCCGTGAGGAGGGGAAACGCAACGACATCGTCAGCAGCACGAGCCGTGTGCGGGTGGCTAATGTGAATGACAGCTACTCTTGCGATGCCTACCTCTCAATGGAGAACTACAACCGCATACTTTTCCGAGACTCCGCCAACATCGCCAACGGCGTTGTCAACCCCCTGCGCTGGCTTGACTACCGCTTCGCCTCGTCGGAGATAACCGACCCCGCCCTCTATCCAAAGGAGGAGGTGCAGATGCGCGACAGCCGCGACCGCGTCAACTTCCGCTTCCCTGTGGGAAAGGCCGCGCTCGACACCTCCGACTCCCAGAACGCCGTTGAGGTGGAACGCCTGCGCGCCAAGCTGAACGAGATACAGGAAACCAAGGGTACGAGCGTGCAGCGTGTAAGTATGATATGCGTGTCCTCCCCTGAGGGTCGCCATGCCACCAACACCGCCCTTGCGCAGCGGCGTGCTGAGTTTGCCACCGGCTACCTCAAAGAGCACATCCCCGCCTCCATACGCGGCAACGCTGAGTTTTCTGCGAAAGCCGAGGTTGCCACTTGGGCGGATGTGGCCGCGCTGATGCGTGCCGACTCCCTTGAGACCGAGGCCGCTGAGTTGGATGAGGCTGTGAAGCCTTACAAGGAGCCGGACGCGCAGTGGAGAGCTGCCACGAAGCTGCCTTTCTACCGTTCGCTGTTGCTGGGGAAATACCTCCCGCAGCTGCGCCGCGTTGACTACAGCCTCACCTACACCATATTCCGCCGCCTGACGGTGGACGAGATAAAATTCTTCTACGACGAGGACTACACGCGTCTGTCGCGCTACGAATTTTTCCGCCTCTACCGCGCCGAGACCGACAGCGTGAAGCGCGAGCAGGTGCTGCGACGTGCGCTGGAGCAGTACCCCAGCTTTATGGTGGCCGCCAACGACCTGCAGGCGCAGCTCATCACGCGCGGCGCGCCCGAGGACAGTCTCCTGCGCCGTTTCGCCGGGCGCAAGGCACCGGTGACAGTCAACGCCAACCACACCATCGCCCTTCTCTCCGCGGGTTGTTTCGCCGAGGCGGACACCCTTATGCCCTACATCCCCGACACCGACGAGTACCGCGCGCTCAAAGCCGTCGCCGGCGTGCTGAACGGGCGTGTGAAGCAAAACTACTCCACCGTGGCCGGACTGGGACAGCGCAACGAGGTGGTGATGCTGTTGTATATGAAGGAAAATGAGGAAGCCCTTGCCAAGGCGCGGAAGCTGCCCACAGGCGAGGCGATGACGCACTACCTCCTCGCCACCTGCCTCAACCGCTTTGACGACAAAGCCACCGCGGCCGACGACGAGTTGAAGAAAGCGATAAAGATGGACCCATCCCTGCGTAAGGTGGCAAAGGAGGACGCTGACCTCAACACCCTGCCCTGCGTTAAGGACAACGAGGGCAAGTAGCCCGCCTTTGGTTAACCACACACCACAAATAGCGAAGAAGAGTATGGGACACAAGATACACTCCTATAATATATATAATGTATTGACCCGCCGCCAGGACGGCGGGCGCAATGGGCTGGGGGGCGGATGCCGCAGTGCCGTCCGCTGCGCCGCCGCCTGTCTTTTGGCACTCACATCCCCCGCCGCCGCGCTTGCTCAGGACGACGTGTGGGGCAAGGAGACATCCGGCGGCGGGGTGAAGGAAAAGCAAATCAACGCCCTCGACTACCGCCTCCAGCGGCCGCGCGTGACGAAGCAGTTTGACGACAAGCGGCTCGGCAGTCACATTTTTGCCGATTTCGGCGGCGGGGCCAACCTCGTTGGGGGCAACGGGATAAGGCCAGGGGCGCAGGCGGCCTTCAACATCGGCGCGTGGATAACCCCCGAGCACGGCGTGCGCGTCGGAGCCACCGGCGGCGTGTACCGCTTCAAGGGTATTAACGCGGCGTTTTACGGCGGCTATGCCGACTATATGCTCAATGTCACCGCACTTGCCTCCCGCCACTACACGGGTGTTCGCCCTGTCGAGCTGTACGCCTTCGCGGGTCTCGACCTCGCCGGCTCGTCCCGCAACGGCAAGAAGGGCAAAGGCTTCGGCGCGCACATCGGTCTGCGCGGGCAGGCACGCCTTTCGCGTTGCACCTACCTTTATCTTGAGCCGCGTGTGGGCATCATACAGGACGACGTGCCGCAGGTGTACACCTGGCACAACTACCGCCCCGTCGCTTCGGTGATGGCGGGCGTGGGCTACCGTATGGCCTACGGTGACAAGCGCTTCCACTTCACCGACAGCACCGGCCTGTCGAAGACGGCGGGCGAGGGCTGGATGGTTTCCGTTTCGGGCGGAGCCACCGCCATGATTGCCGGCAATGTGTCCCAGTGGAAGCACTACCTCGGCGAGCGCGTCGGACTCAGCGTGGGCAAGTGGTTCGGTTCCACCAACGGGGTGCGCCTTACCGGTACGGGTGTCTGCTTCAAGCAGAACGGTAAGGCCGATGTACGCGGGCTTGGCGTATCGGCCGACTATATGCTCAACCTCCATTCGCTCTTCGCGGGCAACAACCCCGCGCGCCGCTACTGGCTCAACGGCCTTGTCGGGGTGAGCGCCAACTTCACGTCAAGCTACGCCGGCACGCACGCCACTTTCGGCATGGGTGCGGGCTTGCAGCCCAACGTGCGCATCAGCCCTGACGTCTCGGTCTTCATCGAGCCGCGCGTCGACGCGTACAGGTACAAGTACGCCACCTCGCGCAACACCACGGGCAAGTGGGACATCACGGGGTCGGTGCTGGCGGGTCTCACGTGGACAAGCCATCCCGCCTACCTCCACCGCGCCCCGGACGGCGGGGAGGAATTCGTGCAGGAGTCCTGGCACGACCATATGTTTGTCGAGGCTTCCGCCGGTGGCAACATCCCCATACTCCACACCTCCGTTGAGCGTCCGCTCTCGTACGTGCGCCCCACCGTATCCATCGGCGTGGGCAAGTGGTTCGCCCCGCTGCACGGCATGCGCTTCTGGACTCAGATGGCGCAGACCGAATACGACAACGGGCACTCGCAGCGGTACATCCACTCCACCATCGGTCTTGACTATCTTTTCAATTTCAGCAATGCCATCGGCGGTTACCGCCGCTACCGCCCCCTCGAGCTTGTGGGTGCGCTGGGTGTCAACGCCTCGGTGCGGCAGCGTAAGACGGGCCTGCGGTGGTTCGGCATGGACGCCTCTTTCAAGGGCATCTGGAATCTCAACCCTTTCTGCAGCTTGTATATCGAGCCGCAGCTGCGTGCCAACGGCGGCAACTTCCTGCCCTCAAAGCTGCACAACAGCAAGATAGACTTCATAGCCACTGTCTCGGGCGGTATGCAGTTTAACATGAACGGCTTCAACCGCGCCTCCGCCTCTGCCCTGTGGAACGGCGAGGAGGGACGGCGCAGCACCTTCTCCGTGGCGGGCGGCGTGGCTGTGCAGGCCAACCATCCGCGCAAATCCGACTACTACGGCCCCGTCGGGCGTCTTGCCTACACGCACTGGTACTCGCCGCTCTCGGCATGGCGTCTGAGTGTGCAGGGCAACAGCTATATGTACAAGAAGCACAGGCTTTGCGCGGGTGTCGTTGGCGTGGACTTTGTTACGGACCTCACGGCTCACACCTACGGCTACGAACCCTCCCGCGTGGTGAGCATCATGGCGCTTGGCGGTGTCAACCTCGGGATGGACTATTGCCGGCAGAAGACGTATTTCGCGCCGGACTTCCACTTCGGCGGGCAGTTCAACGTGCGGCTTAGCGACAATGTGCACGCTTTCCTCGAGCCGCAGGTGGCCTACCGTCTCTCCCGCCGTTTCAAAAATCCGAGGAAGTCGCGCTGGCTCGCGCAGGCTTTGGTGGGACTGGAGTACAGCTTCCACCGCAGTGACAAGCAGGAGCGGGCGGGTCTCACGCCGTCGCGCCGCAACTTCATTTCCCTTGCGGCGGGCGCGGGGACCTACACGGGTACTGTCGTGACCATGGGACCGTGGCAGCGCAAGGTGACGCTCTTCACCGATGTCGATTACGGCCGTTGGATTAACGGCGTCAGCGGCGTGCGCTTCGGCGTTGGCAACACGGTGGTGCAGCGGCACGGTCGGGGCAACGAGAATATCACCGCCGTACGCGCTGGCTATATGATGAATCTCCGCGCCGCAGTGACGGGGGAGAACACCGACGACAAGGTGTTCCAGCTCACGGCGATGCTGGGCGGCACGGTAAATGTCAGCACGCGCACGGGCAAGGGCAAGCGCACTGCCGTGGGGCTTGACGCCGCGATGCAGGCAGGCTGGCGCGTGACGCCTGCGGTAGAGCTCTTCTTCGAGCCGTCCGCCGCGCTCTTCGGCAAGCACCTGCTGCGCGGGGGGGGAGGGAAAAACAGTCATCCGTTTGAGGGCGAGGTGCGCCTGAGCGTAGGAACGAAATTCTGCTTCTGACAGACGGGAAACGGCGTGGAATGGCTGGAATAGCCGCCCCGAAACACGGATACGCCCTGCGCGGTGCGGAAAATATAGCCCGCCGCGCGGGGCGTACCGTAAAAAAGTGTAACTTTGCGCCGCCGTTACGGGATAGCGGCACACTTCAAACCTATAATTACTTACACAAGCAAATGGCAACTAAGATTAGATTGCAGCGCCACGGCCGTAAGGGCTATGCTTTTTACAGCATCGTGATTGCTGACTCTCGCGCTCCACGTGATGGACGCTTCACTGAGAAGATTGGTACGTACAACCCCAACACCAATCCTGCCACAGTAGATTTGAAATTCGACCGCGCTCTCTATTGGATTGAGACGGGCGCGCAGCCCACTGACACGGTTCGCAGCCTCCTCTCCCACGAGGGCGTTATGCTGATGAAGCACCTCCGTGGCGGTGTGCGCAAGGGCGCTTTTGACGAGGCCACCGCACAGAGCAAGTTTGATGCCTGGAAGCAGGAGCGTGAAAGCAAACTCAACGCCGCTGCCGACAAGAAGGCTGCCGACAAGAAAGCCGCAACGGCTGCACGTCTTGAGGCTGAGAAGAAAATCAACGAGCAGATTGCCGAGAAGGTTGCCGAGAAGAAGGCTGCCGCCGCTGCCGCAAAGGCTGAGGCTGCTGCCAACGCTGAGGCTGAGGGTGCCGAGACGGCTGAGGAGACTCCCGCTGAGGCATAAGCCGGGTAATCTTCACACCCTTATCCGATAAAGAAAAAGGACTGGCGTCCGGAGCGTAAGACGTTCCGGACGCTTTCTTTTTTGTTTTTGTCCGGAGGGCACTTCTCTCTTTCCCGCTCCTCGCGTTGCGGGTGCCACGTTTCTGTGTGGCCGGATGCCCGGCTTGCTTTGTGAGAATGGCTCTTGTGTGGGTGTACTTGGTTTGTCTCGTGCCTCTTTTGCTTGTGCCTTTGCGCGTGGGGCGGCACATTATTGGGGCGGAATCTCTGACATTCAGATGTGTCTGCCATTTTGCCCTTTTGCGCCCCTTCCCGAGCGTGTTTTTATCTCTTCTTGAAACTCCATATGACTGACGGAGCAGAAATCGAAGTGTAAGTAATATGCGGGGAAAATGAGCAAAATGTCAAAACGCGCCGCCGCGAAAGGAGGGAAACTTTTAGGAAAGTTTAACGGCGTCGGCGGCCTGTAGCGGCCCGGTGCACCCTTTTTGAAGCCAAGCCGCACTTCGGTGACAAGATGCCGCGGTACTTTGAAGGCCAAGCCGCACCCCAGTGA
>CAVGTC010000044.1:0-18518 GCA_963632255.1 Lachnospiraceae bacterium
CCAAGTGCAGGCATTTTGACTCGTAAGTGGCTGAAAATCAATATAGGCAAAAATAAAGGGACATTCCTCGCGGGATGTCCCAATCTTGTAGTACAAAGATAATACATTTTTCCGCCAAATGCAAACGGCTCCTCCGCCGCTCGGGAAATCACTTTGTAACTTTTTTGCCAGTTTTGCTTACATTTTGTCAAAACGGCAACAGGCTTAAAAAAGTCACCGGCGCAAAACCACCGCGCGGCGGGCGGACGCGAGCGTCCCCGTGTACGGCACGAAAAAGCAACACCAACCACGGCACGCGCCGCCCCACTCTATGGCACGCGCAAGCCTGCCGTCCCCACCCTTTGGGGCGGCGGGCACGCCCTCGCGTATTTGCGTCACCAAGGCAAAAAAGCGGAAAAACTGCGGTGGAAACGCGCGGTTTTGCTACTTTTGCAGATGGAGGACACCGCGCGCGCCGCATAAGAGCGGCTTGGAGGGCGCATCCGCCGCGCTACGTAAAGGCGCGGGCGTGCCACCCGGATTGCCGATGTTGCTGCGGGTGCGGAGTCCGACGGAAAAGCAAAGACCGCAATGGGATTTTTCAGCAACATCTTCTCGAAGAAAGAGAAAAAGGAGGCGCTTGACGCCGGACTTGAGAAAACCAAGACGAGCCTTTTCGGCAAAATCACACGCGCCGTGGCCGGCAAAAGCAAGGTGGACGACGAGGTGCTTGACAGTCTGGAGGAGACGCTCATCACCTCCGACGTGGGCACGGACACCACCTTGGAGATAATACGCCGCATAGAGCAACGCGTGGCACGTGACAAGTACGTGGGCACGGACGAGCTCAACGCCATACTGAAAGAGGAGATAGCCGACCTGCTCACGGGCAGCGGCAACGATGACGGCGGGGGCTTTGACATCCCGTCGGACGGAGAGAAGCCTTACGTGGTGATGGTGGTGGGCGTAAACGGCGTGGGAAAAACCACAACCATCGGGAAACTCGCGTGGCAGTTTGCGCAAGAGGGCAAAAAGGTTGTGCTTGGCGCCGCCGACACATTCCGCGCGGCTGCAGTAGAGCAGCTCGCCATTTGGGGCGAGCGGGCCGGCGTGCCTGTGGTGAAACAACAGATGGGCAGCGACCCCGCCAGCGTGGCCTACGACACGGTGGCCTCGGCGAAAGCCTCGGGCGCGGACGTGGTGCTTATCGACACGGCCGGCCGCCTGCACAACAAGGTGGGACTGATGAACGAGCTGGCGAAAATAAAGCGCGTGATGCAGAAAGTCGTCCCCGGCGCGCCGCATGAGGTGCTGCTTGTGCTGGACGGCAGCACGGGACAGAACGCCTACGAACAGGCGCGGCAGTTTGTAAAGGCCACGGAGGTGACCTCGCTCGCCATCACCAAGTTGGACGGCACTGCGAAGGGCGGCGTGGTGATAGGCATCTCCCACCAGCTCAATGTTCCGGTGAAGTACATCGGACTGGGGGAGAAGATGACGGACCTGCAGCCTTTCTCGCGCAAGGAGTTTGTCGAGACGCTGTTTGACGAACAACAGCTCGGCTGACACACCCGCGCCACGCCGTCGGCACAATACCTCGCAGCGGGTGCGTAAGTCCGCGCAAAATAGGGGCGGCACGGCGGGAATGGGAAAGGCAAGAGGCTTTTGACAAAACAAAGGAAGCCGTTGGCACGCAAAACATTGAGGCCGCTTGTGTAAGTTGCGGTGCAAAGAGTGCGGCGGCATCGGCTACACACGAAAAGAAAGACAGCCACAACAAGTGCGCAAGGTAGATATCATAACAATGGGGTGCTCGAAGAACCTCGTGGACTCGGAGCGTCTGCTCGGCAAGTTCCGCGAGTGCGGCTTTGAGGCATACCACAACCCCGATACCACGCACGGCGGAATAGCCGTGATGAACACCTGCGGCTTCATAGCCGACGCGAAGCAGGAAAGCATCGACACCATTCTCGAGCTGTGCGCCCTCAAAGACGAGGGAGAACTGGAGGCGGTGTACGTGATGGGCTGCCTCTCCGAAAGGTACATGGACGAACTGCGGGAGGAGATACCCGAGGTGGACAAGTACTACGGGAAGTTTGACTGGAAAAGACTCATCGCCGACCTCGGCGGCGCAGATACAGACGGCGCGGACGGCGCGGCGGAGTGCCGCGAGGTGACCACGCCGGCGCACTACGCATATATAAAGATATCGGAGGGCTGCGACCGCAAGTGCGCCTACTGCGCCATACCCATCATCACGGGCAGCCACAAAAGCCGCCCAATGGAGGAGATTCTCGCCGAGGTGGAGGCTCTCGCCGCAAAGGGCGTGAGGGAGTTCCAGGTCATAGCGCAGGAACTCACTTACTACGGCATCGACCTCTACCACGAGCAGCGGCTGCCGCAGCTGGTGGAGCGCATGGCGGCCATACCGGGCGTGGAGTGGATAAGGCTGCACTACGCCTACCCCACCCGCTTCCCCGAGGATCTCACCCGCGTGATGAGGGAAAACGCCAACGTGTGCAAGTACCTTGACATCGCCTTGCAGCACATCAGCGACAACGTGCTTTCGCGCATGCGCCGCAACATCACAAAGGCGGAGACGCTGGAGCTTATTGCGCGGCTGCGCCGCGATGTGCCGGGCATCTGCCTTCGCACCACGCTGATGGTGGGCTTCCCGGGCGAGACGGAGGACGACTTCGCCGAGCTTCTCGACTTTGTGCGCGGGGCGCGCTTCGACCGCATGGGGGCTTTCGCCTACAGCGAGGAGGAGGGCACTTACGCAGCCGGGCATTACGAGGACGATGTGCCGGAGGAGGTGAAGCAGCGGCGGCTCGACCAGCTTATGGAGCTGCAGGAGGGCATCGCCGCCGAGCTGTCCGCCGAAAAGGTGGGGCGCACGCTGCGCACCGTCATCGACCGTCGCGAGGGCGACTACTTCGTCGGGCGCACCGAGTACGACTCGCCCGAGGTGGACTGCGAGGTGCTAATCCCCGCCGCCTCCGCCCCGCACCTGCAGCCCGGCGAGTTCCACAACGTGAAAATCACCGCCGCCGAGGAGTTTGACCTCTACGGCGAGGTGCAGCCGTAATTTCTGTCATGAACAACAAGGACTTCATCAGCACGGTCTCCGCAAGGACGGGACTCACGACACAAGAGGTGCAGAAAGCCGTCACGGCGCTTGTGAAAGCGCTACCCGACATGCTGGACGACGAGCAGGTGCTCAGCATACAGGGCTTCGGCAACTTTGAGGTGAAGAAGAAGATGGAGCGCGTGGTGGTGAACCCCGCCACACGCCAGCGCAAGCTCTTCCCGCCCAAACTCGCGCTCGCATTCAAGCCCAGCCCTGTGCTGAAAGAGAAATTCAACTAAAACGCGTTTCCGCCGGGCGGGGAAAACCGCCCCGACGGCATCCGCCGCAAGCAACCACAAGCCACGACGCCAATGAAAAAGAAAATCCTCCTACAAGACCTTGCCGCCTGCGTCACTGCGGGCTGCGGCTTGCCGAAGAAAGAAGCCGACGCTTTCGCGCGGGCTTTCTTTGAGGTGATTGAGCGCGGGCTGCTTGACGACAGGTTTGTCAAGATAAAGGGCTTCGGCTCTTTCAAGCTTGTCGTGGTGAGCGAGCGCGAGAGTGTCAACGTGAACACCGGCGAGCGTTTCCGAATCGCGAAGCACGTCAAGGTGGGCTTCACGCCTGACACGGCTTTGAAGGAACTCATCAACCGCCCGTTTGCGCACTTCGAGGCCGTCGACCTCAACGACGAGACGGACATGGAGGAGCTTAACCGCGTGGACGGCGGACTGGCCGAGGCGGGAGCGGCGGCGGAGGATGCCCTCGCCGCTGCGGATGAGGACACTGTTGAAATCACAGCTGAGGACGATGCGTACGATTCCGCGCAGGAAAACGGCGAAGTGGAGGGCACCGCTGACAATTCCGCTGTACCCGCCGGGGAGACAATCCCCGTCACCCGCCCCGAAACGGACACTCCGCAGGGCGGCACGGGAAGTGACGGCGCGGAAACTGAAGGCGGAAACGACGGAAACGGAAACGAAGAATACGCTGACAACGCAAACACTGCGGGCAGTGCGGACAACGTTGTACTGCAAACGGAAGAAGGCAAGTCCGGGGACACCCCCGCCGAGCCTGTGCCCGAAAGCGAAAGTCCCGTGCCCGTGTCCGCCGGCACAGAAACAAATAGCGCAGCGTCCGGCGTTGTGGTAACGGACACGACGGAACCGGGTGACGCGGAGGCGGAAATAAGGGTGAGTCCCCCAACCCCCATCACCCGCAGCACGCAAGACAGGGAGGAGGCGCGGCCACAGGAAACGGCGATGGAAACGCCACCGGCAGCGGAAATGCCGACGTCCGAACCAACGCAGGAAACACCGCACGCCCACGCGACGGAGGCTCAGCCGCCGCGTGTCAACGCTGTAAACAACCTGAACGCCGCCGGCGGCGGCGCCGTGAGCATAGCCTACACGGAAGTGCCCGCCCGTCCCAAGCACAACTGGTGGAAGACGGCGACACTAACCCTCTGCGTGCTGGTGCTTATGGCACTGAGCTATTTTGCAGGATATTTCCAACTGCTCTGCCCCTGCACTTTCTTCGGGTACAGCGTACCCGCCCCCACCATCACCCATGCCGAACCCGAACGCCGCCCGCAGCCGTCGCGACCCGCTCCCGCGCAGAAGCGAAACGGACAGTCCGCAGGACAGCCGGCAAGCAGACAACCTGCCAATAATGCCGCCGCACATGGCGACAGCCTGAAGGCCGGCACGCCGACAACCGCTCCCGCCGCGCCCCGCGCTGGGCAGGAGAAGCCGACACCCGCAAAGGGTGGCACGGACACAGCGGCGGAGAAAGGGAAACCGCAGGCCGGCGGCCGCACTTCCGGCGCAACGGAGGCGAAGCCGGAGTTGCCGCGCTTCCACAAGGTGAAAGTGGGCGACAACCTCTCCGTGCTTTCACGCCGTTATTACGGCTCCGACCGCCACATTGACTTCATCATCAAGCACAACAAGCTGCGCGACGCGGACAATATTCCCGTCGGAGCCACGCTTGAGTTTCCGCCACTTCCGCAAAGCTCCCGCTGACATGGACACGACACCAACCACCGCCACGGCTGAAAACGGGGAGGCGGCGGAAACCGCGCGCTATTTCGCGTGGCTCAGCTACGACGGCACGGCCTACCACGGCTGGCAGATACAGCCCAACGCCGACAGCGTGCAGCAGCGTGTCAACAGCGCACTCTCCACCCTGCTGCGGGTGGACACAGCAGTGACGGGGGCGGGGCGCACGGACACGGGGGTACACGCCGCAGTGATGGTTTGCCACTTCGACCACGCGCCGGGACTTGACACGGAGTGGCTCTGCGCGAGGCTAAACCGCGTGCTGCCGCGCGACATCTCCGTGAGCCGCGTGGCGCGGGTGAATCCCAGGGCGCACGCGCGCTTTGACGCCACCGCACGCACCTACCACTACCATGTATACCTCCGCAAAAATCCGTTTCTGCGCCATTACGCCGCGCGGCTGGTGTACGAGCCCGACTTCCGTTTGATGAACGAGACGGCGCGGCAGCTGCTTGGGACGCGGGACTTCACAAGTTTCAGCAAGGTGCACACCGACACGAAGACCAACATCTGCACCCTCACCCGCGCCGAATGGACGGAGACCGCGCCGGGGCTGTGGTGCTTCGAGATATCGGCCGACCGCTTCCTGCGCAACATGGTGAGGGCGGTGGTGGGCACACTGCTTGACGTGGGGCGCGGGCGGATGACGCCGGACGACTTCGCGCGGGTCGTTGCGAGCAAGGACCGCTGCGCGGCGGGTGACTCCGTGCCGGCTAATGCCCTGTCGCTTGTAGACATCAAGTACCCGGAATGGATATTCGGGTACTGACGGCGACGGTGGGGCAGAAACCGGAAACGCGAGCATAACCGGCACGCCACCCAAGACGGGCGTGTTTCTGGCAGTACTATCCGCAAATCCTGCGCCGCGTCACTCAATTCCGTTCTTTACAATTCCTTTTCCCCCGCGCCGCTTTACGCGCTGCGTTTCCTCCGTTCCAACGCGCAAGCACACCTTATATATATGTGGCTGTTGCTTTCCTTTCTTTCCGCCGCACTCCTCGGACTTTATGACGTGTCAAAGAAGACCGCCCTGCGCGACAATGCGGTGCTGCCCGTGCTGATGATTAACACCGTGGTGTGCGCCCTGCTCTTTGTCCCCCTCATCGCCGCGTCCGCCCTCGGACTCTCCCACGCCATACCCGCCGCCGGCGCGGCGGCGCACGGACTGGTGCTGGTAAAGTCGTGCCTCGTCCTCTCCTCATGGGTGTGCGGCTACTACGCCATGAAGCACCTGCCGCTCACCATCGTGGGTCCCGTCAACGCCACCCGTCCCGTCATGACCCTCGTGGGCGCGCTGCTGATATACGGCGAGCGGCTCAACGCGTGGCAGTGGTGCGGCGTGACGCTTGCCGTCGTCTCGTTTTTCCTCCTCGGGCGCGGCGGCAGGAAGGAGGGCATCAGCTTCTCGCACAACCGCTGGATACTGCTGCTTGTGGCCGCCGCCGTCCTCGGCTCGGCAAGTGGACTTTACGACAAATACCTACTCTCCCCCGCATCCGCCGGCGGCGCGGGACTGGACAGGCTCTTCGTGCAGGGGTGGTACAACCTCTACCAGGCCGTGCTGATGACCGCCGCAATGCTGTGCGTGTGGTATCCACAGCGGCACACCGGCACCCCGCTGCAGTGGCGGTGGAGCATATTGCTCATCCCCCTTTTCCTCACTGCCGCCGACATGGCCTACTTCTACGCCCTTTCCACGCCCGGCGCGATGATATCCGTGGTGTCGATGGTAAGGCGCGGCAGCGTGCTCGTGTCATTCCTCTTCGGGGCTTTCATCCTGCGCGAGCACAACCTGAGGGCAAAGGCACTCGACCTGCTGCTCGTCCTACTCGGGATGCTCTGCCTGTACATCGGCAGGTGATTTCCTTTGAAAATCCACGCGCTAAAACTAACTTTGCAAGGGGATAGGCGGCGGTAAGCCACCCGCGCGTTTCCCTCCGCCGTGCAAAGCGTGAGGAAACGCGGCACGCCCCCCCCATCCCCCAACGACAGACACACACTCTTTCCCTGCATGCAGCAAAAAATCATCATCCTTGATTTCGGCTCGCAGACCACGCAGCTCATCGGGCGGCGCGTGCGCGAGCTTGACACCTTTTGCGAGATAATACCCTACAACAAGTTTCCGCACGGCGACGAGTCGGTTATCGGAGTGATACTCTCCGGCTCGCCGTACAGCGTCTACGACCCTGAAGCCTTCAAGGTGGACCTCTCGCGCATACGCGGCAAGTACCCCATCCTCGGCATCTGTTACGGAGCGCAGTACATGGCGCAGACTTACGGCGGCAAGGTTGAGCCCGCCGGAAGCCGCGAGTACGGCCGCGCCAACCTCAGTTATATAGAAAAAGACAACCCGCTCTTCGCCGGCTTTGACGACAACTCGCAGGTTTGGATGAGCCACGGCGACACCATCACCGCCATACCCGACGGCTTCCGCCGCATCGCCTCCACGGACAAGGTGCGCTTCGCCGCCTACCAGACCGAGGGCGAGAAACTGTGGGGCGTGCAGTTCCACCCCGAGGTGTTCCATTCCCTGCAAGGCACGCAGCTGCTTCGCAACTTCGTGGTGGGCGTGTGCGGCAGCCGCCAGGACTGGAGTCCCGCGTCATTCGTAGACACCACCGTAGCCGAACTCAAGGCGCAGCTCGGGGAGGACAAAGTGATACTGGGACTCTCGGGCGGCGTGGACAGCTCCGTCGCCGCCGTGCTGCTGCACCGCGCCATCGGCGACAACCTCACCTGCATCTTCGTCGACCACGGCATGCTTCGGAAGAATGAGTTCCGTGACGTGATGAACGACTACAAGTGCCTCGGCCTTAACGTGGTGGGCGTGGACGCGTCGGAGAAGTTCTTCAACGACCTCGCCGGCGTGACCGACCCCGAGCAGAAGCGCAAAATCATCGGTCGCGACTTCGTGGAGGTGTTCAACGCCGAGGCGAAGAAGCAGACCGGGGCGAAGTGGCTGGCGCAGGGCACCATCTACCCCGACCGCATAGAGTCGCTCAACATAACGGGTAAGGTGATAAAGAGCCACCACAACGTGGGCGGACTTCCCAAGGAGATGAACCTCCGGCTTTGCGAGCCGCTGAAATGGCTCTTCAAGGACGAGGTACGCCGCGTGGGGCGTTCGCTCGGAATGCCCGAGCACCTCATCACACGCCACCCCTTCCCCGGTCCCGGACTGGCGGTGCGCATTCTCGGTGACATCACGCCGGAGAAAGTGCGCATACTGCAGGACGCTGACGACATCTACATACGCGCTCTGCGCGACTACAAGGTGAAGCTGTCCGGCGAGGAAGCGCGACGTGTGCTGGCCGCCGGCGTGCCCGCCGACATGCATGACGGCGAAATTGAGGTAAGCCTCTACGACCAGATATGGCAGGCCGGCACCGTGCTGCTCTCCACTGTGCGCTCGGTTGGCGTGATGGGCGATGAGCGCACCTACGAGCATCCCGTCGCCCTGCGTGCCGTCACCTCAACCGACGCCATGACGGCGGACTGGGCGCACCTGCCCTACGACTTCATGGCCAAGGTGTCCAACGACATCATCAACCACGTGAAGGGGGTCAACCGCGTCTGCTACGACATCTCCTCAAAGCCGCCCTCGACAATTGAGTGGGAGTGACACAAGAATAGGGTGAAAGCGACGCAAGCCGCACTCCCGGAGTTTGGTGTGTGGGCGACAAGGGCGGCGAAAGTACCGGGCGGGGGCGGAAAGCCGCATTCCCGGCGGTCTGTCCCCCGCCACCGCACACGCCACACAGCATTAAGGCATCCCGCCGGGCGAGGGTGAGAACCTGCCCTGCGGGATGCGCTTTTTACACAAGGAAAAAATGGCAAAGAAGACAGGACGCGCGGACGCGGCGAAAGCACGCGGCGGCGACTGCACGGAGGAATTTCCCTGGGACGAAAAGCGCGGGCGCGGCGGCAGGCAGGACTGTGCCGGTGACGCTGTGCAAGGGCGCGGACACCTCCGCGAGTACGCCGACGACATACGCCGTGCCGTCGAGGTAATGTCGCGCGGCGGCGTGATAGTTTACCCCACCGACACCATATGGGGCATAGGCTGCGACGCCTGTAACCCCGACGCGGTGCGGCGTGTGTACGAAATAAAGCGGCGCAGCGATGCCAAAGCGCTCATCACACTGGTAGACTCGGTGGCCAAAGTGCAGTTCTATGTGCGCGAAATGCCCGACGTGGCATGGGATCTTGTGGAGCTTGCCACAAGTCCGCTCACCGTCATCTACGACGGGGCACGAAACCTCGCCCCCAACCTCCTCGCCGAGGACGGCAGCGCGGCGATACGCGTGACGCGCGAGGAGTTCAGCCGCAACCTCTGCATGCGCATGCGCCGCGCCGTCGTCTCCACGTCCGCCAACATCAGCGGCAGTCCCGCGCCGAAGTGCTTCGCCGACATCTCGCCTGAGATACTCGCGGCGGCGGACTATGTCTGCACCTCCCGGCGCGGTGAGGCGCACAACCCGCCCGCCTCCTCCATCATCAAGCTCGGAGCCGGCGGCGAGGTGAAAATAATAAGGTGAAAACAACACGCCGGGAAACGGCGGCGCCACACACCCGAGACACAAGGAAAAGCGGAAAAGACAATACACAGTATATGCCAGAAACCATAACCCGGCAGGGCGATTACCGCAGCCGTACGATGCGCGTCATCGCCGCCTGGACGCAGCGGCATCTCAGCCACAAGCAGTTCATCATACTTCTCAGCCTGCTCGTGGGCGTGGGGACGGCGCTCGCCGCCCAGGTGCTGAAGTTGCTGATACACGAGATAGAGACGCTGCTTACCGCCCAGTTTGACGAGACGCGGGCCAACTGGCTCTTCCTCGTCTACCCCGTTGTGGGAATATACCTCACCGCGCTCTTCATAAAGTACGTGGTGAGGGACGACATAGGGCACGGCGTGACAAAGATACTCTACGCCCTGGCCCGCAAGCAGGGGCTTATACGGCCGCACAACTGTTGGAGCAGTGTGGTAGCATCAGCCATCACCATCGGCTTCGGCGGGTCGGTGGGGGCCGAGTCGCCCATCGTGCTGACAGGCTCGGCCATCGGCAGCGACCTCGGGCGCATCTTCCGCCTCGACCACAAGACGCTAATGCTGCTCATAGGCTGCGGCGCGTCGGGAGCTGTGGCGGGCATCTTCAAGGCACCCATCGCCGGACTGATGTTCACGCTCGAGGTGCTGATGATAGACCTCACCATGTCCTCGCTCCTGCCGCTGCTTGTGAGCTGCCTCACCGCCACCTGCATCACCTACGCGCTCACCGGCACCTCGCCGATGTTCGCCTTCACGCTCACCGACCCGTTTGTGGTGAACAGCGTGCCGAGCGCCGTCGCGTTGGGCGTGTTCTGCGGCTTCATCTCGCTGTACTTCACCCGCGTGATGAACTGGTTTGAGCAGATATTCGGCCGCCTGCCGGGGATGTACACGCGTCTCGCGCTGGGCGGCACGGTGCTTGCCGTGCTGATATACTGCTTCCCGCCGCTCTACGGCGAGGGCTACAACACCATCTCCGCGCTGCTCGGCGGCGAGGCGGGCGGCGGCGCGGAGTCCGTGCTTAACAACTCGCTCTTCTACGGCCGGGAGGAGATGCTGTTGCCCTGCCTTTCGCTCATCATCCTGCTCAAGGTCTTCGCCTCCACGGCCACCAACGGCGGCGGCGGCTGCGGAGGAACGTTCGCCCCGAGCCTTTTCCTCGGCTGCATAGGCGGCTACGTCTTCTCCCGTGTGTGGAACGAGTATCTGCCTTTCACCACCAACGCCCCCGAGACCAACTACGCCCTGCTCGGCATGGCCGGCGTGATGAGCGGAGTGTTCCACGCCCCGCTGACGGGTGTCTTCCTCATAGCCGAGCTGACGGGCGGTTACTCGCTCTTCCTCCCGCTGATGATAGTGTCGGTGTCGTCCTACCTCACCATCAACGCTTTCGAGCGGCACAGCATCTACGCCATGCGACTCGCCCGCACGGGCGAACTGCTCACCCACCACAAGGACCGTTCCGTCATCACGCTTATGTCGCTTGACGCAGTGCTCGACAAGGAGCGCCCGCGCCTGCGCCCCGACATGTACCTTGGCCAGGTGGTGCAGGCCGTGTCGACAAGCAAGTCGCTGCACTTCGCCGTGGTAGACGCGAAAGGCGGACTGATGGGGGTGATAAACCTCAACAACATACGCAAGATTATATTCCGCAGCGAGCTTTACCGCATGTACCGCGCCGACCAGCTGATGCAGCAGCCCGAGCTCACGCTGCACACGGACGACTCGATGCAGGACGTGATGGACAACTTCCAGAAATGCAGCGCCGGCACGCTTCCCGTCGTCACGCCCGACGGCGTCTTCGCGGGCTTCGTCTCCCGCACCCGCCTTTTGCAGGCGTACCGACAGGTGCTGAAAGACTTCTCCGACGAGTGAAGCCCAAGCCTCCGGCGGGCTCCCCCCCCACGCGTGCTGCGACGGCAGGACACAAGCCCCACACTCCCCTAACCCAACATCCATACAATGAAGAAAGAAGAACTCAGAATAGTGTACATGGGCACGCCGGACTTTGCGGTGGAGACCCTCGACCGCCTTGTGACCGGCGGCTACAACGTGGTGGGCGTGGTGACCATGCCCGACAAGCCAGTGGGGCGGCACCAAACCGAGCTGTCGGCCTCGCCCGTCAAGCGTTACGCGGAGGAGCACGGCCTCCCCGTGCTGCAGCCCGTGAAGCTGAAAGACCCCGACTTTCTTGAAGCACTGCGCGCCCTGCGTGCCGACCTCCAGATAGTGGTGGCCTTCCGCATGCTGCCCGAGGCGGTATGGGCTATGCCGCGTCTCGGCACTTTCAACCTCCACGCCGCCCTCCTGCCGCAGTACCGCGGGGCCGCGCCCATCAACTGGGCCGTGATTAACGGCGACCGCGAGACGGGCATCACCACATTCTTCCTTGACAAGGACATCGACACCGGCGCGGTGATACAGCGCGTGCCGGTCCCCATACTCGACACCGACAACGCCGGCGACGTGCACGACAAGCTGATGCACCTCGGCGCGAAACTTGTGTGCGAGACGGTGGACAACATACTCTCGGGCAACGTGCGCCCCATCCCGCAGAGTGAGCTTGCGGCGGACGGGACGCTGCGCCCCGCGCCGAAGATATTCAAGGATACCTGCCGCATTGACTGGTCGGTTGGCGTGAAACGCGTGTACGACTTTGTGCGCGGGCTCTCCCCCTACCCCGCCGCGTGGACGGAGCTGTCGCACGGCGGCAAGACCTCGGTGCTGAAGATATACCGCGCCGCCAAGGAACCCGCCGCCCCCGGCACTGCCCTGCCGCCCGCCGGCACGCTGGAAAGCGACGGCAGGACATGGATAAAGGTGGCCGTTGCCGACGGTTACCTTCGGCTGGAGACGCTGCAGCTGGCGGGCAAGAAGCGCATGGAGGCGGCGGATTTCCTGCGAGGCTACCGCCTCGACGGCTCCGAGCGCTGCATTTGACTTACCCAACCTGACACCCACACCACAAAGCATACCCCTATGTCCGAACTTTCAAAACTATACCAAGGCTACAACGCCATAAAGGAAATTGTCCCCGAAGTGGCGGAGCGCATAAAAGACGACATCGCCAAGGCCGAGGAGCGCATCATCAAGAAAGAGATATTGCCGCGTGTGCGAGAGATTGTGGGCGAGGCGCTCAAGGAGGTGCGCGACGAGCTTGTGCTTGTGATAGACTACAAGCCCGGGCAGCCCGTCAGTCTTCATCTCTCCCGCGAAGCGGGCGTTGTGGACAAGATAACCGACGCGAAAGAGATAGTGCTGGACGAGGAGGTGGAACACGCCACGCACACAGTGCGTACGGACAAAATAACCCGCGTCAACCGTTACCCGCTGTCCGTTGTCTTTCCTGACGGTACGGAGATAGCCGAGCCGCGTGCCACCGACACCCTGCAAAAGACAATAGAGAAAATAGGCGTGCAGCGTGTGCGGCAGGCTGTGCTTGAAAATGACATCCGTCTTGCAAAAGTGCCGCTTGTCTCCAACCGCCTTGACGAAAAGTACGGAGCGGCCCAGCGTGCCCTCGGCGGGGGCTTGTATGTCATCACGCACGGCTCCAACGTGTCAAAAAAGCGCGTGCTTGAGAAGTTGTCCGACGCGCTCGCACTCGAGCTGACCGTCACGGCAACGCAGACAAGGTACAAACCGACCGATGGCGGGGTTGCTGAGTCAATGGACTTTCCCGCAGTGGCGGAGCCGGCGGACGCGTACTGCCACCCTGACGCGGATTGTCTTCCCGAAAGCAGCCCCCATGGCTTTTCCGTCACTTTCCCCGACGGCACGGTGGTGTGCGAACCCACCGCCGCCGAAACGCTTGTAAGTGTGGTGAAAAAGATTGGTGTGCAACGCGTGCTGCGGGCGGCCGAGGAAAACGGAATAGCTTTCTACGGAATACCGCTTGTGTCCCGCACACACAACGAGAAATATAACCAGCAAGACCTCGGCGGCGGCCTGTGGCTCATCACCCATGCCGACAACAAACGCAAGAAACGCGCACTCAAGAAACTTTCCGCCGCGCTCGGGCTCGGTCTCAGCGTGAGTCTGGGGGATGTGAACGGCGGCGGTGAGTGAGCCGCACCATACCGGACGCGCGGTGAAGCCGAAACTGCCTCGCTTTATTTCACTAAATCCATCAATGTGTCGAAGCTGTCCACTTTTCCATACTTGATATTGGCGGTGGAGAGTTGTTCGAACAACTTTTCGGCACATGCAATCTTGCCTTTTTCCATACCGCGCAAGTCCATGCTTGACATAGAGCCTTTTGTTTCGGCCACGAAATAGACATGTTTGACCGTTCCTTCCTGAAACGCGATAGCCCAGTCGGGAGAATAGTTGCCGACAGGTGTCGGGATGTGGAAACCCTTAGGCAGCTTGGCATACACTGCCACTTCCTTGGCGGTATCAATATTGCCAACAAACTCCATCTCCCCGTTGCTGTCGGTGAAGACATAGTCCACTACGCTCTTCTTGCCGGGGTATGCGTGGTCGATATTGGCATGCTTCTCTTGGGTGAAGATATCACTTTCATACTCGCCCTCCACCTGATTGTAGCTGATATGCTCTACTATGATGGTAGCTTTCTGCTCCATGACAAGGCGGGTCACCTTGCTGATAAACTCTTCGGGGTTGGCCTTATACATGGCAAACTTGGACGGTAGTATCTTCGTCAGTATCGTTGCTACGGTCTTGCGTGTCAGTTTCGTTGCAGAGCCAATCTTGCCCAGCAAGTCATACTTCACGTTGCTTACCACGTCGGCGCGTACTTTGTATGTACCAGTCTCCTCCTGCACCATCATGGAGCCCGTCTTCATGTCGTCAAGAGTAGTATTGTCCTTTTGCTCGCCTCGTGTCACTACGTAGCTCAACTGAGTAACAGATAGCTCCTTATTGATTGCAGTAACAGCTTTCTCAATGAGTTCTTCACTGTCAAAGTCAACTGTATAGGCATACTTGTGGTTGATGCGCTTCCATAGTTCCTGAAACTCTTTCTTCGAGAAGTTGTCGTTCAGCTTGTTATCCAGAGTTTTCGTCTTGCTTCCGTCCTCTATCATGTCGTCAAGTGCCTTCGGGTCGAAGATACTCTGCACCCGCTTGTACACCTGTTGTGTAAATGGCTCCAATTCCTCCGACAATGGCTTGAGCTTTCCTGCCGCAAGGTCATTGCGGAAAGCCTCAGTCACCTCCCCACTCTTCGTGATGTAGTCGTTCATACGAAGTTGGAAGTAGATGTCTTGCGCTTCTTCCTTGCCCACAGTATGGCGTGTGCCATCCTCCATCTTGAATATCTTGCCAATGAAGAAGTCAACATCCGCTTTTGTCGGACGGTCATACAGGTCTTGCCTTATGTCCTTTTGCAGGTCCGCCACGAAAGATGCATAGCCCTCAGAGGCTATGACGGTGAGCTTGTTTATTTTATGCACCTCGTCAGGAATGGTCTCGTTGTCTTGGCGTACGCCATGTGCGTCCACACAGAGGCGCAAGCCACGGCCTACCTCCTGGCGTTTCTGCGACACGCTGTTGCTCTGGCGGAGTGAGCAAATCTGGAAAACGTTGGGGTTGTCCCAACCCTCGCGCAATGCTGAGTGGGAGAAGATGAAGCGTACCGGCTCGTCAAGACTCAGCAGCCGTTCTTTGTTCTTCAAGATGAGGTCGTATGCAGAAGTGTCGTCACTCTGGTCACTGCCGCGTTTCACCTCACTGTTCACGGCACGCCCTTTCTTGTCGATGGAGAAATAGCCGGCGTGGGTGGCGTGGGCCGGGATACCTCCAAGGTAGGCCATATAGTCGGGGCCGAACATGTTTTGGTTCTCGCACAGCTCATCCATATATTCCTGTTCGAATATCTCGCCGTAGCGTCCCATCACCTGGTTGCCGTCCTCGTCATACTTGCGGTAGTTCGCCACTTCGTCAATGAAGAAGAGGGACAGGCACTTGATGCCACGCTTGAAGAGCGCCGCCTCCTTGCGGAAGTGCGCCTTGATGGTTTCGCGTATCTGTATGCGTGCTTTGTGTTCGGCCGTGACATTGCCTTGCACGTCCTTCACATAAAGCGTCGTGCCATTGCCGAAGACCACGTGGCTGCGGGCGCCGCTCACCGAGTCCACACATATTTCCGTCACCACATATCCTTTGTATTGCTCCATCCCGCCGGAGAGGAGGTACAGGTCGCCACCCTCGCTGACGTTCTTGTAGTCGCGCTTGATGTTGCCGCTCTTGTTTTGTATCTCCATCTCGAGGCGGGCCTGCGGAGCTTTGTCTTTCGAGAGGATAATGTCGGCAAGGTAGATGTAACTGTCAGTCCCTTTCAGGTTTTTCAGTTCAAACCCCACCACTTCTATCTTCTTCACCAGCTTCTGGTTGTAGGCGTCAAGCGCATCCAACACGTAGACGGGGTTATGGCTGTCCTTGTGGGTGGCCGAATAGTTGAGCGTGAAAAGCGGATTGAAGCGTGCCAATGCCGCCTGTGTGGCTGCGCCTCCCATCTTCTGCGGCTCGTCGAGAATGATGATAGGCCTGTTGGCGGCAATCACGTCGATAGGTTTGCGGCTGCCAAACTCGTCGCGCTTGTCGTAGATGATGCGGGCGGCTTTGTTCTTTGCGCCTTGCTTCAAAGAGGTCTTGAAAGAGGTGTTGAATGCCTGCGTGTTGATAATCATCACGTTGATGTCGGCACTCTGCGAGAAGGTGTCTATCTGGTTGAGGTTGTCGCTGTTATAAACGAAGTAGCGGGCTTTCTTGCCGTAGAGTTCCATGAAGTGGTCCCGCGTGATGTCGAAACTCTTCTTCACGCCCTCACGGATGGCGATGCTCGGCACTACCACTATAAACTTTGTCCAGCCGTACCGCTTGTTAAGTTCAAACATCGTCTTGATATAGACGTATGTCTTGCCCGTGCCCGTCTCCATCTCTATATCGAGTTGGCAGGCGCCAAGTGTCTTCACCACCTCATTGCTAAGGTGGATGTTGTTGCCGGTCTGTATGTGGCGGATGTTGTCAAGCAGGTCTTCGCCGGTCAGGACGATGTCTCCGTTCTTATAGCCGGTGTCATCAACGCCGTCGAATATGTCTTTCCTTTCGACGCGTTTCCCGTTCACCTCCACATACACCTTCCCCTTTTCCGCCCTATATTCCAGCAGGCCAAGGTTGGGCTGGCCGTTGAATACGCCCACGGTGCTTTCCACCGCGTCCGTCTGGTATTGTTGTATCTTGAATTTCAGCTACATAGCTCTGTACCTTTGCTGTGTTGCTCCAAAAAGAAGCGTTTTTGCTGTTCTATTTCATTACGCAATTCCTCCTCTGTGGGCATATAGGTCATATATTTTGCGGCATACAGACTATTGTTGTCATGAAGCACCGAGTAACGCGCTATTGTATTGTCGGTGTCTGTGCAAAGAAGGACTCCAATCGTAGGGGCATCGTCACTCTGCTTTATCAGGTCGTCATACATCCGCACATACATGTCAAGTTGTCCTATGTCTTGATGAGTCAGTTTGTGGGTCTTGAGTTCAAAGATGACAAACCGCTTCATACGATAGTTGTAGAATACAAGGTCTACATAGAAATCGTCAGTATCGGTGACTATGTGTTGTTGCCGTTCTACAAAGGCGAATCCTCTTCCAAGTTCTAAAATGAACTTTTCCAAATTGTCGATAAGGGCTTGTTCCAAATCGCTTTCATTATATTTGGTGTCACGTCGGAACCCCATAAACTCTGCCACCATAGGATTTTTGATGTACTCCATAGGGTCAGTCTGGTCAGCAGGTTCTGGCATTGCTGTAGCGTCCTCCCGCTGAGCAGCAAGACGTCGACTGTAATACTGCGACGAAATGTTGCGGTCCAATGCGCGGACACTCCACATATCCCTGTCAGCCGTTTCCAGATACCACAGACGAGCCTGCGGATCTGTCACAGAGAGCAAGCGTCTGATATGTGACCAATTGAGATTGTGAACACACGTGTTCACAATCCGCATGTCGGGGAAAAGCATATAGAAACGCTTATAGTAATCCAGATTCCGCTTGTTGTAACTGTTCCCGTATAGTGGCACAAGCACTTTCGCCACATTTTTGATAAGTTCTGTGCCATAGGCTGCCCGTTCCTTTCCGTGTTGCTCCTCTTCCACCAAACGTCTTCCTATGCTCCAGTATGTCATTATAACAGCCTTGGAAACCTCTGCATAGGCTTGTCTTTGGCCTTGCTCTATGATGGAGCATATCTCACCAACTATCGGGTTCTGTTTGTCTTGTTCTATTCGGCTCATAATTTTCATTTACTTGCGATTTGACAACTTACAGTATCTTCGTTACGGTGTTTGGTGCGTAGGTCTTGAATATCTGCTCAAAGTTGGTGGCTGTCGAGTCGGTCGCCATACTTGTGTCGCGCAGCACGGCGTACATTGGCTGCATCTTGGCAATGGCTGTCACTACTTCGTCCGTCACGTCCTGGTCGAAGCATGCCACAAGGTAGTTGTCGGCTACATTATATATTGTCTTGCCGGCAATAGTCGTTTCTTCTATCTTGCTGTCAAGGGTTGCACCGAGTTCCAGCATCACTTGGAAGAGCAAGTCCTCGCCCGTGCGGCCGGACTTCACGTTGTCCACCATCTCGAACAGGTCGCCCTGCTCCGTGTCCCTCGGCGAGTAGTAGACATCCCGCATATTGGTGCTGTCGAGTTTCAGCACACGGAAGCCCGTATCGAGGTCTTGCGTAGTCAACGGACTGTCTTCCTTTATCTTCTTGCCTGCACGACGGATGCGCTCCTTGCCGATTTCACAGATAGTAGAATAACCTTGCTCTTTCTTTTTCTCACTAATGAGTTCTGGCAACTGTACCATGATAAAATGGCAATGCGAATCCTTCT
>CAVGTC010000045.1:0-18468 GCA_963632255.1 Lachnospiraceae bacterium
GTCGCGACGAAGCCCGTTTCCGCCTCCGGCGGGGTGCCGGAATGTTAAATCCGCCTTGACTGCGATTTTGTTATTTTGCAAACTTTTGGGCAAGAAAAATGACAAAATGGTATTTTAAGCTGACAAGCATTCCTGGTTGCTGGCGTGTGATAGGAGGGCTTCCGGGTGGCTGTCACCTCGTGACGGGTGTATTACGTATGGGGGTGGGGTAGTGTGCCAGTCAGAATGTACGCCACACGCCCCGGACACGTGCGGTTGTCGGCGTGTCCGGGGCGTGAATATGGAGTAGTGTCGCAAAGGCGTGCGGGGAATTGCGCTTTCTTCCCCTTTCCTTATTTGCGGAAAACGAGTATTGCGATGGAGAGCAACAGGGAGGAAACGGAGAGCCAGGTGGAAATCTGCCGTATGGAGTTGTCGTTGTTGGTGGACTGTCCCATGCGCACGCGGTTGGGCTCCACGTAGATGATGTCGTTTTGCTGCAACTGGTAGACGGGCGAGCTGAATATCTCCTTGCTGCGCAGGTCGGCGTAGTAGGTTTTGCTTTCGCCGCCCTCCTGGCGTATCACCTTGATGCGGTCGCGTCGGCCGTTGATGGTGAGGTCGCCAGCCATGCCTATGGCCTCGAGGATGTTGATGTTGTCGCGCGGAATCTCAAGGCGGCCCGGCTTGGACACCTCGCCCAGCACGGTGATGTAGCGGCTGTACGCTGCCACGGTCACCACGGCGTCGTTGATGATGCCGTTGCGGAAGGTGTTCTGTATCATTGCGGCGGCCTCCGAGCGGGTGAGACCGCCCACTTTCACGCGTCCCAGACCCACGATGTCCACGTTGCCGTTCTCGTCAATGGTGTAGCGCAGGTTGTCGTAGTTTTGCGAGCTTGACACGTTGCTTCCCTGCGTGAGGTTGTAGCGTAGGGCAAGCTCGGGGGTGGTGGCACTCGACACATTCACGCCGATTTTGTCACCGGGAGCCAGTTTGAGAGCCTGTGGCGCCGCGCTTGCCACGCTTTCCTCCTGGTTTACGTCCTGCAGGTAAATTATCTTCTCAGCCGTCTTGCACGAGCTGAGCGAGAGCAGAGCCAGCGCAAAGATGTAAATAGCTTTTTTCATCGTGTGGGTTGGTGTGGGTTAGGTGGTTGTCCTGCGGCGGGGGCTTTGTCCGTTTCGCGCCCGTGCCGCGCCGTGTGACATACCGGCTGCGGCCGCGTATGTGCGTGTTTCGTGCAAAGGTAGTTCTTTTCTGTGAAAACCGCGCTTTACCGCCTTGCCAAAGGCGTGAAAGCCTGCATTTCCGTATCCCCGTGAGATGTGTGTGCAGCGTGATATCCGTCTTTGAGGCGGCGGTTGTCACCTTTCCGGAACCACAAACTCCAGTTCGTCGGGCAGAATAGTGATGTCCGCCTTTGCCGTCTTGCGCGTGACGGGGCGGCCGTCAAGGCTGAGCGGCGCGTTGGCGGTGGAGGTGACGGTGATGTGGCGGGTGCGCCACACGCTCACGCCCCGGTGGCTGAGGAAACGACCGGTGTAAAGCAGCCAAAGACCGTGGAAAAGCTGCCGCGCTTGCGGTTTGGAGACGAGCGTCACGTCGAGCGTGCCGTTGTAGGGCACGGCGCTCGGTGTGAGTCCGTAGCCGCGCGAGGAGCCGATGCAGAGGTTCATCCCCGCCTTGCCCACCGTCTCGCCGTCGAGCGCGAAGGCGAAGCGAAAGCTCATGCGCTGGAAAAGCAGCAGCAGCGTGGAGAGGAGGTAGGCCGTGGGGCGCAGGGCGAAGAGGCGGCGCGTCTTGCGGCGCAGGTTGGTGACGGATGAGGCTGCACCGAGGTTGAGGCAGTTGAGAAAATGCCGCCGCTCCTCCGTGCCATCGTCAAAAGTAAGGGCGGCCACGCCCACGTCCACCTTGCGGCGTATGTTGCGTATGAGCGTGTCGACGGCCGCGCGGTGGTCGTCGGCGGGGATACCCCAGAAGCGGGCGAAGTCGTTGCCGTACCCGTTGGGTATCACGCCGAGGGCGGGGTGCCGCCCCGTGGGCGACTGCGACGACATCACACCGCAGAGGGCGCGGTTGAGCGCCGAGTCGCCGCCCACCACCACGATGGTGAGGTAGCCGTTGCGGGTCATCATGGCGGCGAGGCGTTCCGCGCCCTCCGCGCCGTCGCTCTGCACATAGTCGTACGACACGCCGCGGCTGTCAAGGCACTCGCGTATCTTGCGCCAGCGCCGTCCCGTTTTCCCGGGTTTCCCGTCCTTAGGGCAGTATATCACGCCCCACGATTTGTCTGGCATCCGGTTGGTGTTTTGGTTTTTCGCGTTTTCCCCCCCCCAAAAAAAAATAAATA
The DNA here is from genome assembly GCA_963632255.1 of Lachnospiraceae bacterium. Lineage (GTDB taxonomy): Bacteria > Bacteroidota > Bacteroidia > Bacteroidales > Bacteroidaceae > Alloprevotella. The sequence continues at coordinate 2,336 of CAVGTC010000045.1, forward strand.
AACAGATTGCGCCGCACTCAGCACCCGCCGCCAAGACGGCACGAGGGAGCACTGGCGGAATCGGTGCCGCCTGCCGCAGCCTCCTCCGCTGGGAATGACACCTTACCGGTGTCAGTCACGAAGCACGGCACGCCGATGGCTCCCGCCGCCTTGACGGGGGCGAAAGCGGGGTGGCTGTCGCGCAGGTGCAGAAAGTCTTTCATTGCCTGCACGCCTGCTCCGATGTCGCGGACAGTGTAGCCGTCGGCACCCGCGAGCCGTCGCTTCACTGCGGCGCAGTCCGGGCAGGACTCCATAACGTATACTGTGGTCATTGCTTTGGGGTGTTAGGGCGTGTGGGGGATGTTGGCAGGGCACGCGTGTCAGTTGCCGTTTTCGGCGTCGCGCACCTTGCGGAAGAGGTCGGAGGCGAAGATGAAGTTGTTGAGCCGCTCGTTGTTGGAGGTCATCACCTCGTCTTTTGTGCCCTCCCATTCCTGCCGTCCTTCGTAAATGTAGAGGATGTGCTCGCCGATGCCCATGACGGAGTTCATGTCGTGCGTGTTGACGATGGTGGTGGTGTTGTACTCCGCCGTGATTTCGTGTATCAGCTTGTCGATGACGAGCGACGTCTTCGGGTCGAGTCCCGAGTTTGGCTCGTCGCAGAAGAGATACTGCGGATTGAGCGCTATGGCGCGTGCTATGGCGACACGCTTCTGCATGCCGCCCGATATCTCGCCTGGGAATTTCGCGCCGGCGTCGCCGAGGTTGACGCGGCGGAGGCACTCGTGGGCGCGGCGCGCGCGGTCCTTGTAGCTGAGGTCGGAGAACATGTCGAGCGGGAACATCACGTTTTCAAGCACGGAGAGCGAGTCGAAGAGCGCGGCGCTCTGGAATATCATGCCCATCTCGCGGCGCAGCAGCGTGCGTGCGCGCTTGTCCATCGCCACGAAGCTGCGCCCGTCGTACAGCACGTCGCCCGAGGTGGGGGAGAGCAGTCCCACGATGCACTTCATCAGCACGGTTTTCCCCGAGCCGCTCTGCCCGATGATGAGGTTTGTCTTCCCGTTTTCAAAGGTGGTGGAGATGCCTTTCAGCACTTCCTTGTCTTCAAAGCTCTTGCGGAGCTGGCTGAGCTGTATCATGAGAGTATCTGCGTGAGGAAGAGGTCGGAGAATAGTATGAGCATGGAGCAGGAAACCACGGCGTTGGTGCTGGCCTTCCCCACCTCGATGCTGCCGCCCTCGACGGTGTAGCCGTAGAAGGAGGACACGCTCGCGATGACAAAGGCGAAGAAGAGCGACTTTATGACGCCCATCCAGAAAAACCATTGCGTGAAGTCGTGCTGCATGCCGGCGGTGAGGTCGGAGGCGGTGATGATGTGCCCTATGTATGCGGTGGCGTACGCGCCTACCACGCCGCTCACGGTGCTGAAAACCACCAGCAGGGGCATGATGGTGACGAGTCCGAGTATCTTGGGCAGGATGAGGTAGGAGGCGGGGTTAACCCCCATTATCTCCAGTGCGTCAATTTGCTGTGTGGTGCGCATGGTGCCCAGCTCGGAGGCGATGTTGGAACCCACCTTGCCGGAGAGAATGAGGCACATGATGGAGGAGGAGAACTCAAGCAGCATAATCTCCCGCGTGACGTATCCCGAAACCCAGTGCGGCATCCACGCGCTCTGTATGTTTAGCTTAATCTGTATGCATATCACCGCGCCGATGAAAAACGAGATGAGCAGCACGATGCCGATGGAATCGACGCCGAGCTGCTCCATCTCCTTGAGGTATTGCTTGAAAAACATACGCATGCGCTCCGGGCGGGAGAACGTGCGCCCCATCAGCTGCAGGTAGCGGCCAAAGGAAGTGAGAAACTTATGCACGAACATATATCGTTATCTTGTGTCAGTCTGTATAATATATAATGTGTGCGGCGGCGGGCAACGGCTTCGGCACGCCCCGTCCACCCATTGCGGTCACTCTTCCTTGCCGTCTTCCGCGTTTTCGTGGCGGCGGAGAGCCTCGGGGCGTATGTTGCCGTCCTTGTCAAAAAGACCGTAGGTGGTGCGCAGGACACGGAACTCCGTGCGGCGGTTGAGCGAGTTGCATACCTCCTGCTGCTCCGCGTCAAGGCGGAAGATGTAGGCGGTGGTGAGCGTGTCGCCCTCGTGCAGGTAGGGGTAGGTTTCGGTGAGGCGCTTGTTGACAATCTTGGGCGACTCTTTCCCGTACCCTTTTGCGGTGAGGCGGTCGGGCTCGATGCCGTGTTCGGTGAGGTAGCGCACGACGCTTTCGGCGCGGCGCTGCGAAAGGCGGAGGTTGTACTCCGAGCTGCCACGGTAGTCGCAGTGCGCGGCGAGCTCTATCGTCACGTTGGGGTTCTCTTTCAGCATCCGCACAAGGCGGTCGAGTGCCTCGCGCGAGTTGTCGGTGAGCGTGGCTTTGTCGAAGTCGTAGAAGACGTTGCGCACAAGCACGGGGATGCTGACGCTGGGGAGCGGAAACTGCAGCACGTGCTGGCGTTCTACCTCCGAGGTGTCGGCGCGAAGCTCGTTGCGCACGTTCATGTACCCGCGGCAGGTGGCGAGGAAAAGGTAGCTTACGCCGGGCGAGAGCGGTTTCTCGAAAGAGCCGTCGGAGAGTACGCCCACCTTTTCGTTGGTGCCGTCGCTGCCCACCATGTACACCTGCGCCTCGGGCAGCTCGTAGCCGTCCTGCTCGTACACCCAGCCCTTGACGGTCTGCAGTACCTCGGGGTATGAAAACTCGAAAATTTTGTCCCATCCGCGTCCGCCGGTGGTGCGGTTGGAGGAGAAGAAGCCGCGGTTGTGCAGCCCCTCGAAGGTGATGCCGAAATCGTCCGCGTTAGAGTTCATCGGCGCGGGTAGGTGCGTCACCGTCCACTTCCGCGCCACGGTGTCCTCGGTGGCGCGGTAGAGGTCGAGGCCGCCCATGCAGCCGGGATGACCGTCGGAGGCGAAGTAAAGCTCGCCGCTGGGGCGGAAAGCCGGGAAGCACTCGTCTCCGGCGGTGTTGACCGTCGGTCCGAGATTTTCCACCGCCCCGAGTCCGTGCTTGCCGTTTATGCTGACGCGCCACAGGTCAAGACCTCCGTAGCCGCCCGGCATGTCGGAGGTGAAGTACAGCCAGTGCCCGTCGGGCGAGGGGGCGGGGTGGGCGTAGGAGGAGAGCGTGTCGGCCGTAATCTTCAGCTGCTCGGGCTTGCCCCACTTTGCGTCGGTGCGTTCGCTCTTCCATATCTCCGCCATGCGCGGGTATTGCGGGTCGGTGCGGCACACGGTGAGGTACATCGTCTTACCGTCCTGCGTGAACGAGCATGCGCCCTCGTCGTCGGAGGTGTCGATGTCCCCCTCGGCCTTGTCCGCCGCCTTCCACTTGCCTTTCTCGTCTTTCTTGCTGTAGAATATGTCCCCGTTCTTCATCGCCGTGATGGCGCTGATGTCGTTGCCGGTGGCTTGCGGGCGCGTGGTGGAGAAGTAGAGCTGCTGCGCTTCGACGCCCATGTAGGCGGGCGAGTAGTCGGAACGCGAGCCGTTGAAGAGGCTCGCAATCTTCACCGTGTAGGCAGAGCCGCGCTGTTTTATGGTCGCCGCGCCGCGCGTGTCGGTGAGGGCGCGTGCCGCCGCGCTGTCGCCGGGTACGGAGTCAAGGTACTCGGTGAAGGCGCGTTCAGCCCCTTTGTAGTCACCCTGCTGGCGTAGGGAGTTGCCGAGACGGAAGAGCGTCAGCGTGTCTTTGTAGCCGTAGCGCTCGGCGTTGCGGTAGCCGGCGGTGGCGCGGGCTATGTTGCCGTAACGGCGGTAGGCCTCCGCCATTTTGTAAGCTATGGCGCCGCGCTTTTTCCGCTCCTTGGCGGGGGTGCGGGTGTAGGCGCGGCGGTACTGGGCGGCGGCCTCGGCGTACTCTCCCAGCGCCAGTGCGGCGTCCCCGTGTTTCAGGGTGCGCTCCACACTGCCGCAGCCGCAGGTGAGTGCCAGCAGCGCGGCGCAGAGTGCTGTGAGAGGAAAATGCCGCATGGGGAGTGGATAGGCTTTTATATAATAATGTGTGCGCCTTATATTAATAATGCGTGTGCCTTTGTCCGGCCTTGTATGTGCCTGCCGCCTGTCGCGCTTTGTGTTGGGATGGCGCGGGTAGCACATTTTGGGTAACGCCTGCCGTCATACGGCGCGGGCGGGTGGCGGTACGCGGGAGAATGGGCGGTATTAGTACGCCAGTCTCACGTTGTCAACCCAGAGCGTGTTGCCCACGCTGCCGATATAAGCACCGCCGTGCGAGGAGTCAAACTGCAGAACGATGTGCGTGGGTGTGTCGTTGGCCGAACCCCAGCCCACTTCCTTTACGGGCACCATCTTACCCTTTGAGTTTTTGGCGTATTTCGTCAGGTCACCGCTGGTGAGTGCCCACGCCGAGTTGTAGAATGACTGCTTCGTGATGTCACCGTAGTGGATGGTGAAGTGCGCGTTGTCAACCCAGTCGGTGTTGGAGGTGAAACGTTTTACCATCGTACCCACGCGCTTGGCGTAGATGTTGCCCTTTGCGTCCTCCCAGCGTTTTTGGAGGTAGAGCACGCAGTCGGGCATGTCTTTGCCGGGCACCTTGGAGGGGCTGCCGAAGCCGGTCTGCTTTACGCGGTTTGCCTGGCCGGAGAGGTGTACCTTGTAGTCGAAGACAATGGCCTTGGGGCACTTGGCGAAACGGATGCCTGCGTTGAGTTTTCCCATCGGATTTTTTGTGTTGGTGATGGGCTCCTGCGTCTGTCCGAGGTAGATGGAGCCGGCGGCAAGCACCTTGATGTTTATCATCCCCAGTACCTTGCACTCTTCAAGGTGTGTGTAGAGTTTGGCGCAGTAGCCGTGTCCCGAGCGTGCCTCGCGGTACACACTCACATTGGTCTTTGTGATGCCGGAGACTTTCGCCATCACGTTGGAGCATGCCCAGGGCGAGCCGCCCGAGCCGAGGTAGGGGTTGTTGTTGTTCCACGTGCCGTTGGGTGCGATGTGGTAGAGTGTCTTCGTCTTGCCGCCGATGATGCCGCTCTCCTTGATGTTGCGCACTAGCCACTGGTCGAAGTTGCCGTAGCGTATGTACTCAAGTCTCTCGCCGTCCGTCTGCTGTGTCTGGAGGTACTCAGCGGAGTAGGGTATTGCCCTCAGCGCGGGTGTGCAGATTGTGAGGGCGAGAGCGAGGAGCGTTGTCTTTTTCAGTCTCATTGGTCTTGTTTGCTTTTTTCTTCCGAATTTTTTTGCGGCGCATGCCTCCTGTGCTTAGAAAGCTTCGCCGATGTTGAATATGAAGCCCCCGCCGTTGCGGGTGAGTCCGTAGTCTATGCGGATGTTGATGCCTTTCTTGAACTCCCAGCGGTAGCCCACGCCGGCGTTGGGCAGTGTCTTGCGCCATGCTATGCGTCCGAAGTGGGGGAAAACGTTGCCAAGTCCCGCCCACATTGCGATGCCGTTGCGCCCCTTGATGTGCTGGCGCAGCTCAATCTGCCCCTCGATGAGGTTGTTGTCGCGGTAGCGTCCCTCATAGTAGCCGCGCATGCGGTCGTTGGTGCCAATCTCGCTGAGCAATGCCCAGGGCGTGTGGCCGTAGTTGAACTGCGCGTGCAGCTCTCCCGCCAGCACCGCGCCGCGCCACAGCTTGCCGTAGGCGCAGAAAGTGACCTCTGTGCTTGAGAAGTTGTACTTCCCGTTGCCGAAACAGCGCGGCGTGAAAGTCTGGTCGGCCTGCACGAAGACACCCCTGGTGGCGTTGAGCATGAAGTCGCGTGAGTCGTATGTGACGGACACGCCGGCGGTGTAGGCGCGTATGGTGCGGTCCTGCCCCTGCCATAGCGCGGCGTTTTCGTCTTTCACATCCCGCGCGGCGACGAGGCGGTAGTTGACAAACGGACCGGCGTACATCTTTGGCGCAAGCTTGAACATGAAGCGAGCCATCGCCGTGATGCGGTTGCGGCGGTACTTGGCCTCGTTGGCGTCGCAGTCGGCGCTGCCGTAGCCTATGCCCCAGAACTTCGTGCTGAACGTGGAGAGGTTGACTTTGTAGTCAAGCCGGTATCGCTCGTGCGGGAAGATGTGGTTGCCGCGCAGCCCGATGAGGAAGTAGCCGCCCGTGGTCATGTTGGAGTAGACCGAGGCGTTGGAGCGCGGCAGCTTGCGGTCGCTGCGGTCGGCCGAGTAGGTGGCGGTGCCGAGCAGACCGAGTCCCAAACCGGAGGTGGCTGAGTAGTTTGGACCGGGGATGAAGCCGAAATCCAACGCCTTGTCCTCGCGCTGTTTGTTGGAGTTGCGCAGGTAGTCGAGTATCTTCCGCCCGATTCCCTTCCGCTTCCTCTCCGGGTCGTTGCCTGTGGCGGTGGTATCAGTTTGCGCTTGCAGCGTTGCCCGCGCCGCAGGGTTGGGTGTTGGCGCGGTGACCGCTGTCGGTATTTCGGACTTTTCCGCGTCCTGCGCCGCACTTCGCATTGCCACCTGCGCCGCCACCTTTTGCGTGCCTGCGCAACAGGTGAGGGCGGTGAGGGCGGCAAGTGCCATAAGACGTGGGAAATCCGTTGTCATCTTTGCGGCAAAATTACGGGTTTTGGGTTGAAACACTTTTGGAAAAACGGTATGACTGTGCGCCTGTCCGACTTTTGCGCCGTAATTGCGGGCTTTCTTACCATCGGTTCGGGGGCGGGGCGTGCGTATCCCGTAGTGAATTGGTTCACGCCCTTTCCCGTGGCTCTATCCTGCTGTGGGGCTTTTGTTTTTAGAGGGTACGCTATCAGGAGAGGGTGGGGGCTTGACGCGGCTGGCAGTGTCTTAGAAACGTGCCGTCACCTGCACGTCCACCGTGTTGTAGCGGGAGTATTTCGCCGAGGCGGCTCGGCGGGCGGAGCGGTCGTCAGTGAAAGTGTAGTTGAGTTGGAAAATGAGATTCTTTCCCAAATAATAGTTGCCGGAAATGCCGTAGTTGGTGTGCAGTGACTTCCAGTCCTTCGCGTCGCGGTAGCAGTCGTAACGGGCGTACACCTTTGTGTTTTTCGCCACGGGCGCGCCAAGGGTGGCATACCACCCGTCCGAGCGGGTGGGGGCTGCGGCGTTGGTGGTGACACCGCCCACGCTGCTCATGTACTCGCCGCGCAGTGTCCAGTCGCTCTCGTATTTCATCCCCACGCCCCAGCGTACGCGGCGCACGCTCTCTTTCGTGGTGGCAGCGGCGGTTTTGTCGTACTTCTCGTTGGTGTACTTGCCGTTCCAGCCGAAGCCGCCGATGGCAAGGTTTTTCACGGGCGAAATCCACAGCCCGCCTATCACGTCCTTGTGCTTGTCTGCGTCCTTGTGGTTGATGCCCTGCCCGTTGAACACGCCGAGCTGGTAGTGCAGCCAGTTGTGTCCGTCCTTGGCGGGGAGCAGGTCGCCCTGTATCTGCAAGCCCACGTCGCGCCCTGAGCTTTTGTGCTCGCCGCAGCGGTCGGAGATGGAGGCGAGCTTGGTGGTGATTTGCGAGTAGGAGCCGAGTCCCACGTTGAGGGGGGAGTAGGGGTTCTCAAAACCGAACGGGCGCTTAAACTGCCCGAGTTTCACCTTGAAGAAGCCGAAGTGCTGCCACTCCACGAATGCGTCGACGAGGCGCGGACCTTTGTCCGTGCCAGGTGCGTCGTTCACCTCGAGTTGGAACTTGTAGTAGAAATCCTTGAAGACCGTACCGTCGGCGTACAGACGCACGAAGCGGAGGTCGAAGCCGCCGTTGGACTTTTGCTGCGAGCGGTCGGAAATGGAGTACTTTCCGATGATGTATCCGCCGAACTTCACCGTGGGTTGCATTTTCTGCAGCACTTTGTTTCCGGACTTTGAAGCGAATGTGATGCCCTCGGTTTCCGAGTCTGCGTGTCCCGTCGCAGCGGTGTCGCCTGCCTTGTCCTTTTCGTCTATGTTCTCAGCCGCCATGGGTGCGGCCGCCATCAGTCCGGCGACAGCCGCCGTAAGCAATTTCTTGTTAAGCATTATCTTCTCTCGTGGGGCGGGGCGTGTTCTCGCCGACCGTTCTTGTCAGCAAATTGTACGGGTTCTGTGTGGTTTTCTTCTCTAACGTTACAAACGCGCCGTACGCCTATATATTATATGTATGGAGTTTTGGGGGCGGAGGGGTTTGCCCGTTCCGCGCCCAAAACTCCAATATGTCGGGGGCAACCAGTGTCAGCCCTTTATGTTAGGCTTCTGCAAGCCGTACCCCTTGCGCTTGTCCTCAAAAAGGAGGAGCAGGGAGATGACGATGGCCACTGCGCCGAAGGCGGCGAAGATGGTCATTGTCTGCGTGTAGTCTATCACACCGTCCGCGCCAGTGTTGGCTTGGTTTACCTTTCCAATCCATACGGGCACGAGTGCCAGGCCGATGTTTTGGATGTAGAAGATGAGGGCGTACGCAGTGCCGAGTAGTTTCATCGGGATGATTTTGGGTACGGAGGGCCACATCGCGGATGGTACGAGTCCGAATGCCACGCCCAGCACCACCATCACGCAGATGGCCAGCACCCAGGAGTGGATGGGGAGGGCGAATGCCACGTGTACCAGCGTAAGGAGCGCGCTGCCGATAATCATCAGTGTGGCTCCCTTGCCTACCTTGTCGTAAATGCCGCCGAAGAAAGGGGTGAGGAATATCGTGCCGAAAGGCAGCATGGCGGGGATAAGCCCGGCGAGGTTCTCGTCCACGCCGTACTTATACACCATCAGTTTCGTGGCAAACTTGAGGAACGGGAACACGCCGGCGTAGAACATAAGGCAGAGCACCGCCACATACCAGAAGCCGCGGTTGCACACCAGTATCTTGAGGTCGGCAAACTTGAAGCCTTCCTCGGGTTCGGCTGTGAGGGCGGCCGTGGCGGCATCCTCTTTCTTGTCCATCACGCAGTATACAAGGTAGCTTAGCAGACCGATGAGCAACAGACACGCGCCGAAGCCCACGGAGTAATGCACTCCGCCCATCATCTTTGCAAAAGGAAGTGCAACAGCCAGTGCGGCAGCCGTGCCGATACGTGCCAGAGCCACCTGCAAGCCCATGGCAAGGGCGAGCTCATGGCCGGTGAACCACTTGACGATGACCTTGCTTACCGTGATGCCGGCTATCTCGGCGCCTACGCCATAGATGGCAAAGCCGAGCACAGCCCACAGCACCTGCGTCTGGTAGGTGCCAAGTCCGAAAGGAAGCTCCACCATTCCGGTGAAATCGTTGCCCACGGCATACCACTTGATGACCGCGCCGCCGAACATCAGCACCGTGGACATCACGCCGGTGAAGCGGATGCCGAACTTGTCGAGGATGATGCCGCCGAAGAAGAGCAGGAGAAGGAACACGTTGAAGTATCCGTATGCGCCGGAGAAGAACCCGTACTCGTCGGATGTCCAGCCCAGTCCCATTCCGCCGTCACCCTTGCTCGCAGTGAGCAGCGGTTCAAGCGGTGACATCACGTCGGTGAAGAAATAGGCGAACATCATTGTCAGCGATACGATGCAAAGGGCGGTCCACCGCGCCTTCTTCGAGTCGCTCAGCTTGCGCTGTATCGTTTCCGTTATGGTAGCCCCGCTTGAGGGGACGTTTGCAGCTTCCCCTTTTGATACTGTCGTGTCTTTTGTCGCTGTTCCGTTCATTATGTTGTCTTCCATTCTTTGCGTTAGGTTGGTGGTTGTTGCGGTTGGTTCTTATTTCAGGTACTTGTCAAGCCAGCGGAAGAAAGTGCGCTGCCAGAGAATGCCGTTCTGCGGTTTGAGTACCCAGTGGTTCTCGTCAGGGAAGAGCAGCAGCTGTGCGTCGACGCCCCGCATCTTCGCCGCGTTGAAAGCCGACTCGGCGTGCGTGTACTCTATGCGGAAATCCCGCTGCCCGTGTATGCAGAGTATGGGCGTGTCCCATTTGTCCACATAGAGGTGGGGCGAAGTGGCGAAGACCTTCTGTACCTGTCCGTCCTCCGCGCGTTTCCAGGGCGCGCTGCCCATGTCCCAGTTGGGAAACCACATCTCCTCAGTCTCCACGTATTGCTGCTGTGTGTTGAATATGCCATCGTGGGCGATGAACGCCTTGAAGCGCTTGTTGTGGTTGCCGGCCAGCCAGTACACGCTGTACCCGCCGAAGCTCGCGCCCACCGCGCCGAGGCGGTCCTTGTCCACGTACGGCTCCTTGCAGATGTCGTCAATGGCGCTGAGGTAGTCCTGCATGCACTGCCCCGAGTAGTCGCCCGATATCTCCTCAAGCCACTCCATGCCGAAGCCCGGCAGTCCGCGGCGGTTGGGCGCGATGATGATGTAGTCGTTGGCCGCCATAATCTGCATGTTCCAGCGGAAGCTCCAGAACTGGCTCACGGGTGACTGCGGCCCGCCTTCGCAGTAGAGCAGCGTGGGGTATTTCTTAGACGCGTCGAAGTGGGGCGGGTATATCACCCAGCAAAGCTCCTCTTTGCCATCCGTCGTTTTCACCCAACGTTCTTTCACGTCGCCAAAGGTGAGGTTGTCGTAGAAGTACTTGTTCTCCTCGGTCACCTGCTCCGCCGCCGTGGCATTCTTGCCGCCGAGCGGGAGGCGGAACACCTCGTCCGCCGCGCGCATGCTCTGCCGCTTGCAGAAGAGGCTCTTGCCGTCGGGGCTGAGTCCGATGAGCGAATAGTCCGCCACGTCGTCCGTCAGCGGCTTGTGCTCGCCTTTCAGGTTGGTACGGTAAATCTGCGTCTTGCCGTGCCATACGCCGGTGAAGTAAAGCAGTTTGCTGTCCTTAGCCCAGCAAAACTCGTTCACCCCGCTCTCAAAGCCCTCGGTGACATAAGTCTTCTTGCCTGTTTTCAGGTCGAGCACGCAAAGGCGCGTGCGGTCGCTCTCGTAGCCGTCCCGCTCCATGCTGCTCCATGCCACGTAGCGCCCGTCCAGGGAGAACTGCGGATTTTGGTCGTAACCCATGTTGCAGTCCGTGGCGTTGGCATTGACCGCCTGCTTCTCCAGCGAACGGTCGGTCTCCACTTCCGGAGCTTTGTAGCCCTCCGGCTTGCACAGGTTGCGCGTGGTGCCGGTGGCGAGGTCGTAGAGATAGATGTCGCTGTCCGTGCTTATGGCGTATGCCTTGCCCACCTTTTTGCGGCAGGTGTAGGCGATGGACTTGGAGTCCGGACTCCACGCCAGCTGCTCCGTGCCGCCGAAAGGCATCATCGGGCATTCGTAAGGCTCGCCCTCAAGCAAGTCCTTTTCCCCCGTCACCGTCTCTCCGTCATAGTCTGCCACGAAAGGGTGCGGGGCGGTGGTGACGTACGTGTCCCAGTGCTTGTACATCAGGTCGTCTATCACCATGCCCGTAGCTTTCGGCAGGTCGCTGTCGTTTTTGCGGATGCTGTGGCTCTGATCCACCTCCATGATGAGAATAACCTTCTTGCCGTCCGGCGAGAAGAGGAAGTCCGCCACGTCGTTGTCCGTGTGGCTCGCTTGGCAGCGTCCCGTGCCGTCGGCGTTCATCGTCCAAAGCTGGCTGCTGCCCGAGGCCGAGCTGAGGTATGCGATGCGCCGGCCGCCGTCAATGTAGGTTGCGCCGCCCTCGCTCTTCGTGTCGGTGGTGAGCAGGCGGGACTGCTTTGTGGAGAGATCCATCGTGTAGATGACCGAGTGGCTCTTGTTCTGCTCCACACTGTAATAAGTCACGCCGTACACGGCGTTGCGGCCGTCCTGACTCACGTTGAAGCCCCCCACGCGCCCCATCGCCCAAAGCAGCTCCGGCGTGAGGCGGTCACTTTGCAGCGCGGGCTGGTTTTTCCCGATGAAGTCCCCGTCGCCGGCGGGCTTTGCGGCAGCCGTCCCCGCGGCTATGGCCATTGCGGTAGCGGTCAGCATAGTCTTTATGTCCATTTTCGTGTCAGTTTTTGCGAGATGTGTACAAAGCTTCGGGCAGCGTGCGCATTGTGCCGGCCGTCCGTCCGGCGTGTGCGTGCCGGGACTGCGGGTTTGCTTCCCGCCGTCGCCGTCCCGTGAGGCGTGTGCTTTGTCAGCCTTTCCGTTGCTGTTCCTGCATCTTCGCCATTTCCTCGTAGCGCTTCTGCAGGGCCGCCATGCGCTCGGACATCATGCCGGGCTTCTTGTTGGGGTTGTTCTTGTTGGCCTCGTACTTTGCCTCCAGCTTACGCAGCAGCTTCTCGTCGTCCGTGGTGCGGCGCAGGTACCACATCGTCAGCGCGCTGAAAAGAAGCGAGATGAAGTAGTAGTAGTTGAGTCCGGCGGAGTACTTGTTGAACATGAAGAAGAAGAAGAGCGGCATAAGCAGCATCATCCACTGCATCATCTTCATCTGCTGTGCCTGTTCGCCCGACATCGTCTCGCGCTGCTGGCGCATCGTCATCACGCTGTAAAGTAGGTTGGTGGCGCAGAAGAGGAGGCAGAAGAGGCTGAGGTGGTTGCCGAGGAACGGTATGTCGTAGCTCCACGACAGAAGACTGTCGTAGGTGGAAAGGTCGTCAGCCCATAGGAAACTCTGCTGGCGCAGCTCGATGGCGTTGGGTACGAAGTTGAACATAGCAATCCAGATGGGCATCTGTATGAGCATAGGCAGACAGCCGCCCATCGGGTTTGCCCCGTACTGCGAGTAAAGCGTCATTGTCTCCTGCTGGCGCTTGAGTGCGTCCTCCTGCCGGGGGTACTTGGCGGCAATGGCGTCCACTTTCGGCTTGAGCACACGCATCTTCGCGCTGCTGAGGAAACTCTTGCGCGTGGGCACATACACTATGGCGCGCAGCAGGAGCGTGATGAGCAGCAGTACGATGCCCATCGGCAGTCCGAGGCGTGTGAGGAAGTCGAAGACATAGAGTGTGAAGAAGCGGTTCACCCACCTTACGATAGGCCAGCCCAGATACACAAGGTCCTGCAGGTCGTAGTCGTGTGTCGAAACCTTGTGCTTGTCCATAGACTGGAGGAGGCGGTAGTTGTTGGGACCGAAGTAAAACTGCAGCACGGTGGGCTTTTTGCCCATCGGGTCGAACTGGGCGTTCATCGTGGCGGAGTAGCTTTTCAGGTATCCGCTGCCCTCTGTCTCTTCCTTGCTTGCGAGCTGCGCGTCGGTCAGCGGAAGTTCGGAGAGGAGCACGGCGCTGAAATACTGGTTTTTGAAAGCCATCCAGTCCACGCCGCCCTCGGGCTGCTTCTCGTCATCCCCGTTCTCCTTCATCTTCTCCGTGCCGTGGCCGTGCGGCTTGTAGGTGAGCGTGGAGTACATGTTTTCGAAGTAGAAGCCCTTCTCGTGCTGCGCCACCCTGTCGCGCCAGTCCATGCGCAGCGTCTTTGTGGATGCTGAGACGGCCTGCGTGAGGTTGGAGCTTTGTATGGTGAAGTTGACGAGGTAGTTGTCCGGCAGCAGGCTGTATCGCAGCTCAAGCGTCTCGCCGCCCTTTCCCGTGAGGCGCATGGTCACCGTGCTGTCGGTTGCCGCCACGGGCGTGAAGATGTAGTCGGAGAAATCCATCGCCCCCGTCTTCGTGTCAAGCACAAGGCTCATCGTGGCGTCCTGGTCGTTGTACAGCACGAGCGGTTTGTCCGCGCCCGCTTTGAAGTCGGCGTAGCTTTTATACTCGTTGAGCAGCACGCGCGACACCGTGCCGCCCTTTGTGCTGATGTCCACGGTGAGGCGGTTGTTGTGCAGGGTGACTGTCTGCGGCTTCCCCCCGCGTGCCGCGAGGAATACATCCGCGCTGTCGTGCTGCGCGGCCACGGCCGGCTTTGCAGCGGCGTCCTTTGCCGCGCCCTGTTTGTCAGCGGCGGCGGTCTGCGCAGTCTCGGGCGCGGGTTGCGGCGCGTTGCGCTGCGAATACCAGCTGAAACCGATGAAGACGGCCACCATCAGCAGCAGCCCTACAATTGTGTTTTTGTCCATTTTCCTAAGAGTGGCTTTTGTGCGCGGAGAGTCCGGGCGGCGTTGCGTTTCCCGTGCGCCGGGGCTTGTCCTCCTTTCCTTCCATGCATATACGCCGAAAGTTTACGGGTGCGCTTCCCGCCCTCGCGGCGGCCGTGCTGCCCGTAAACTTTCCGACTTTCAGTCTTTCTTTCCTGTTATTTCAATTGGTTCTCTTTGCACGCGCTGCGGCGTTAATTGTTACGCTTCGCCTTTGCCCTTTTTGCCTTTCGCGGACTTTGCGCCGATGGCGGCTTTCACGAAGTTGAGGAAGAGCGGGTGGGGGTTGAGCACCGTGCTTGAGTACTCGGGGTGGAACTGCGTGCCCACGTACCATTTCAGTCCCGGCACCTCGACAATCTCCACGAGGTCGGTTTCCGGGTTAACGCCCGTGCACTTCATCCCCGCCTTCTCGTACTCGGCGCGGAAGTTGTTGTTGAACTCGTAGCGGTGGCGGTGGCGCTCGCGTATGGTCTCCTTGCCGTATATCTCCCTGACGCGGCTGCCCTCGGTCAGTTTGCACTCGTAGCCGCCGAGTCGCATCGTGCCGCCCATATTGGTGATGTTCTTCTGGTCCTCCATGATGTCAATCACGTTGTGCGTTGTCTTCTGGTCCATCTCCACGCTGTTGGCGTCGGCGTAGCCCAGCACGTTGCGCCCGTACTCTATCACCATCATCTGCATGCCGAGGCAGATGCCGAAGGCCGGCACGTCATGCTCGCGGCAGTACTGCGCGGCCGTAATTTTCCCCTCGATGCCGCGCTGGCCGAAGCCCGGGCAAATCACCACGCCGTCCATCGCACCGAGCTGCGCGGCGACCGTCGTGGCATCCAGCTTCTCGCTGTTGACGAAGTGGCATTTCACCTTGCGGTCGTTGTACGTGCCCGCCTGTGAGAGCGCCTCGAGTATACTTTTGTAAGCGTCCTGCAGGTCGTACTTGCCCACAAGGGCGATGTGAAGCTCCTCCGTGGCCTTGTGCCGGCGCTCAAGGAACGAGCGCCACGGGCCCAGCCCCGGTGTCTCGCCCACCTCCATGCCCAGCTTGCGCAGGATGGTGGCGTCGAGTCCCTGCTCCTGCATGCGGAGCGGCACCTCGTAGATGGTGGGCTGGTCGAGGCTCTGCACCACGGCTTCCGGCGACACGTTGCAGAAGTTGGCAATCTTGCGCCGTATGTTGGCGTTGAGGTCGTGCTCCGTGCGCAGCACAAGCACGTCGGGCTGTATGCCGATGCTTTGCAGCTCCTTCACGGAGTGCTGCGTCGGCTTTGTCTTCAGCTCCTTCGCGGCGGCGAGGTAAGGCACGTAAGTAAGGTGTATGCAGATGGCGTTGCCCCCGAGCTCCCATTTCAGCTGGCGTATCGCCTCAAGGAACGGCTGGCTTTCTATGTCGCCCACCGTGCCGCCAATCTCCGTGATGACGAAATCGTAGTGGTTCTTTTTCCCGAGGTAAAGCATGTCGCGCTTTATCTCGTCCGTGATGTGCGGAATTACCTGTATGGTTTTGCCGAGATAGTCGCCGCGGCGCTCCTTGTCTATCACGCTCTGGTATATGCGCCCGGTGGTGAAATTGTTGTAGCGCGTGGTCTTGATGCCGGTGAAGCGCTCGTAGTGTCCGAGGTCCAAGTCGGTCTCCTGCCCGTCGTCCGTCACATAGCACTCGCCGTGCTCGTAGGGGTTGAGCGTGCCGGGGTCGATGTTGATGTACGGGTCAAACTTCTGGATGGTGATGTTGTACCCGCGGGCGAGGAGCAGTTTGCCCACCGATGAGGCGATGATGCCCTTTCCGAGTGAGGAGGCCACGCCTCCGGTCACGAAAATGTACTTGGTCTCTGACACGGTGCTGTGTTTTCAGTTGTGAGGTTTGGCGCGTGCTGTTTCGGACGCACGCTTTTTACAGCTTGCAAAGGTAGTGCAAGGCGGGTGGCGGGCAAAGTCTTTGGCTGAAAACTTGAAGGCGGGCGTGAAAGCGGCTTCCGTGCGGCGGGACCTGTCCGGCGTGCCTTGCGTGGGTTGCCGCCAAAGGGCGGAGGCGGATGCGTCGGCCGCTTGCCGAAATGTTAAGAAACATTGCGTGTGCGGCGGAAAACGGCGTGGCGTGGTGAAAAAGTTTAGGAAAGTTTAACGGTGTCGGCGGCCTGTAGCGGCCCGGTGCACCCTTTTTGAAGCCGAGCCTGCACTTCGGTGACAAGATGCCGCGGTACTTTGAAGGCCAAGCCGCACTTCAGTGACCCGACACCACGGTATTCC
>CAVGTC010000046.1:0-18414 GCA_963632255.1 Lachnospiraceae bacterium
GCTTGGCCTTCAAAGTGCCGCGGCATCTTGTCACCGAAGTGCAGGCTTGGCTTCAGAAAGGGTGCACCGGGCCGCTACAGGCCGCCGGCACCGTTAAACTTTCCTAAAAGTTTCGCTTTTTTCGCGGCGGGGCGTTTTGCCGTTTTGTCAGTTTTTCGGGCGTTTTGCTTACACTCCGTATTTTCCGGGCTTGCGTTGCGGGCGGAGGTGATGAGCGCGTGTTTTCTGTCCTCCAGCGGCGGGCGGCGCAGGGCGTTGTCTGTGTGCCGTTAAAGGCGGGAAAGCCTCGTTCCGCCCGTCTGCCCGCGCCCGGCTTCCACGCTGTCCCGGCACCGGCGTAACATCTTCCGCGGACGACGGACGTACCGCCGCATGCGGCCCGTGCAAGTGCACGCTAATCTTTGCGACGCGCCGCGCCACGCTTTCAAGGGAAAAAAGTAATTTTGCAAGCAAAACCCCCAACGGCGGGGCGACACGCGAAACATATCCCGAAAAACAAGACAATGTCCTCTACCAAGACCATCAAGACCGCACTCGTTTCCGTCTACCACAAGGACGGTCTGGACGAGCTGCTCGCCGCCCTCCACAAAAACGGCGTGCAGTTCCTCTCCACCGGCGGCACGCAAAAATTCATCGAGTCACTGGGCTACCCCTGCCAAAAGGTGGAGGACCTGACCACCTACCCCTCCATTCTCGGCGGGCGCGTGAAGACGCTGCACCCCAAAGTCTTCGGGGGCATACTCGGCCGCCGCGCGCTGGCGGGGGACAAGGAGGAGATGGCGCACTACGGCATCCCCGAGATTGACCTCGTCATTGTCGACCTCTACCCCTTTGAGGAAACCGTGGCCGGCGGGGCAAGTGAGGCGGACATCATAGAGAAAATAGACATAGGCGGCATATCGCTGATACGCGCCGGGGCGAAAAACTTCAACGACGTGGTGATAGTGCCCTCAAAGGCCGAGTACAAGCCGCTGCTCGACATCGTACAGAAAAACGGAGCCGCCACCACGCTTGACGACCGCCGGTGGTTTGCCACACGCGCCTTCGGCGTGAGCAGCCACTACGACACCGCCATACACGCGTGGTTTGAGGGAAAGTGACCTAAACCCGCACAACTCTTACTAAAGACACGATGGGCATCTTTTCAAAATTCTTCTCATTCACGCAGGAGCTGGCCATGGACCTCGGTACGGCCAACACCATCATACTGGCCGACGGGCAGATAGCCGTCAACGAGCCGTCCTTCGTAGCCATCGACCAGCACACGGAGAAAATGATTGCCGTGGGCAGCGAGGCGAAGCTGATGTACGGCAAGACCAACAACAACATACGCGTGGTGCGCCCCTTGCGCGACGGCGTGATTGCCGACTTCAACGCCTGCGAGCAGATGATGCGCGGCCTCATAAAGAAGGCGCACAAGGGCAAGCGCCTCTTCTCGCCCTCGCTGCGCATGGTCATCGGCGTGCCCTCGGGCAGCACCGAGGTGGAGCTTCGCGCCGTGCGCGACTCGGCCGAGCACGCCGGCGGACGCGACGTATTCCTGCTGTACGAGCCCATGGCGGCCGCCATCGGCATCGGCGTGGACGTCAACGCGCCCGAGGGCAACATGGTGGTTGACATAGGCGGCGGCACGACGGAAATTGCCGTGATTTCGCTCGGCGGCATCGTCTCCAACAACTCCATCAAGATGGCCGGCGACGACTTCACCGCCGACATACAGGCTTACATGGGCAAGGCGCACAGCGTGAGCGTGAGCGAGCGCATGGCCGAGCGCATCAAGATTAACGTGGGCGCGGCGTTGCCGGACCTCCCCAATCCGCCCGAGGTGTACACCGTGCACGGTCCCAACCGCGTGAGCGCCATGCCGCTTGAGGTGCCCGTGTGCTACCAGGAGATAGCCGAGTGCCTCGAACCCTCCATCGCCAAGATGGAGCAGGCCATCATCAACGCGCTCTCAAACACCCCGCCCGAGCTTTACGCCGACATCGTGCGCAACGGCATCTACCTCACCGGCGGCGGCGCGCTGCTGCGCGGCCTTGACAAGCGCCTCAGCGACAAGATTGGCATACCTTTCCACGTGGCTGAGGACCCGCTGCTCTGCGTGGCCAAGGGCACGGGCATCGCCCTGCGCAACATTGACAAGTTCACCTTCCTGATGAGATGACGCACGGCGCGGCGTGACGGGCGGGCGGACACGTCCCCCCCCGCAGGCACGTCCGGAAGCGCCGGCTACACGGCACAGCAAACCCAAGCCCCTTGGCCGCCCCGCCCGCCGGGGCGGGCGAGGGGCTTGCAGCCGCATAAGGGCGCGCCCCGCCCCGCCACACGAATAAAGCGAAACCACAACCCATGCGCAACCTGCTCGACTTCCTGCGACGCTACAACCACTTCATAGTCTTCGTGCTGCTGGAGCTTGTCAGCCTGACGCTGATGTTCAGGTTCAACAGCTACCACGGCAGTGTCTGCCTCACTGCGGCCAACGCCGCCGCCGCGCGTGTCGACGGCCTCTACCAGGAGACCGCCGCCTTCCTGCGGCTGCGCGAGGTGAACGGCGGGCTGACGCAGGACAACATACGCCTGCAGCAGGAAAACAACGCCCTGCGCGAGGCACTCGCCGACGCCACGCGCGACACGACGCTCACCGAGCGGCTGCTGCGCGAAAAGCTCGCCGGCTACCGCCTGCTGCCGGCGAAAGTGGTGTCCAACAGCGGCGGACCCACCGACAACTACCTTGTGGTGGACCGCGGCGAGGACGACGGCGTGCGCCCCGAGATGGGCGTGGTGGGCGGCGGCGGCGTGGTGGGCATAGTCTACCTCACCGGGCGGCACAACTCGCTCGTCATCCCCATCACCAACCACAAGAGCAGCATAAGCTGCCGCGTGCGCGGGCAGGGCTACTTCGGCTTCCTGCAATGGGACGGCACGAGCGTCCGCCGCGCCACGCTTGACGAGGTGCCGCGCTACGCCCGCGTGAAGCAGGGCGACGTGGTGGAGACGAGCGGCTACTCGGCCGTCTTCCCGCCGGGCATCTTCGTGGGGCGCGTGCGCTCCGTGGGCAACTCCGCCGACGGGCAGTCGTTCAGGCTCGACGTGGCGCTCGGGACCAATTTCGCCACCCTGCGCGACGTGGCGGTTGTCACCACGCCCTACAAGGCTGAGATAGACACGCTCAGGTCGCACGCCGCCGCGCAGGCGGACGACTGACGCCGGCGGCAAGCCCCTCTTACGGTAAAAGAAGAAGACAATGATACAGACCATCGTCTCGCGGTTCTGCTGGTTTGCCGCCCTGCTGCTGATGCAGGTGCTGGTGTTCAACCACATACACATATACGGGTACGCCACGCCGATGCCCTACGTCTATTTCCTGCTCATCCTCCCTGGCAGCACGCCGCGCTGGGCGTACGTGGCGCTCGGATTCGCCCTCGGGCTGCTGGTCGACATTTTCACCAGCACGCCCGGCGTGGCCGCCGCCTCGCTCACGTTCTGCGGCCTTGTCACCCCGCAGGCACTGAGGCTCTTCGCCCCGTCCGATGACGACGACAACACTTTCTACCCCTCGCGCCGCACAATGAAATGGGGCGGCTTCGCGCGCTACGCCTTCACCGTCTCCCTTTTGCACTGCGCGTGCTTCCTTTCACTTGAGGCGTTCAGCTTCTCCGACGCCGCCACGCTGGCGCTTAGCGTGGCGTGCAGCACAACCCTCACCCTCCTCCTTGTAATGGCGATGGAGCTGGTGCGCAGCAGATAACCCCCCAACCCTCCGGCGAAAGAATGGCATCCAACAACTTCGAACTGCGCAAGTATGTCATCGGCGGCGTGGCCGTCGCCATCGTCCTTGTGTACATGGCGCGGCTCTTCACGCTGCAGCTGTGGAGCGACGACTACAAGAAAAACGCCGACTCAAACGCTTTCCGCAAGGAGATACAGTACCCCTCGCGCGGACTCATCCTCGACCGCAAGGGGCGCATACTGGTGTACAACGAACCGGTGTACAACATCATGGTGGTGATGAAAGAGCAGCAAGGCGTTGACACGCTTGATTTCTGCCGCACCGTGGGCATCACCCCCGAGTATTACAGGCAGCGCATGGCCGAAATTAAGGACCCGGCGAAAAACCCCGGCTACTCGCGCTACACCCCCCAGCTCTTCATGTCGCAGATACCGGCGGAGGAGTTCTCGCTCTTCAAGGAGAAACTCTTCCGCTTCAACGGCTTCAGCGTGGAGAAACGCTCGGCGCGGCGTTACGCCGGCAAGATTGCCGCGCACCTGCTCGGCGACGTGGGCGAGATAAGCGAGCGCGAGCTTGAAAACGACTCGGACGGCTACTACCGCAGCGGCGACTACATAGGGAAACTGGGCGTGGAACGCTCATACGAGCGCCAGCTGCGCGGCGAGAAGGGCATGCGCATCATGCTGCGCGACGTGCGGGGGCGCACCCAAGGGCATTACCAAAACGGGAAGTACGACCGCCGCGCCCAGCCGGGAAAGAATCTCACCCTCGGGCTCGACCGTGACTTGCAGGAGCTTGCCGAGCGCCTGCTTGAGGGAAAGCTCGGCGCCATCGTGGCCATTGAGCCGAAGACGGGCGAGATACTCTGCATGGCCTCCGCCCCCACCTACGACCCACGCGTGATGACCGGGCGCGACCGCGGGAAAAACCACCGCGAGCTGAGCCTCGACCCGATGAAACCGCTGCTCAACCGTGCCATAATGGGCACCTACCCGCCGGGCTCCACGTTCAAGATAACACAGGCTCTCGTGGGTTTGCAGGAGGGAAGCATCAATCCGCAGGTGTCCTTCCCCTGCCACCACGGCTTCAACTACAAGGGGCTGCACGTGGGCTGCCACGGACACGCCTCGCCCATCAACCTCGTGCCCGCCATCGGCACCTCGTGCAACTCCTACTTCTGCTGGAACCTCTTCCGCATGATAAGCAACAAGCGCAAGTACGGCTCTGTGCAGAAAGCGATGACCACGTGGAAAGACTATATGGTGCGCATGGGCTACGGCTACAAACTGGGCGTTGACCTGCCGGGCGAGAAGCGCGGGATGATACCAAACGCCGACTATTATGACAAGGCTTACCGCAAGTCGTGGAACGGTCTCACCGTCATCTCCATCGCCATAGGCCAGGGCGAGGTGACGGCCACGCCCCTGCAGATATGCAACCTTGCCGCCACGGTGGCAAACCGGGGGTATTTCATCACGCCGCACGTCGCACGCTCGGTGCAGGACGGCGTGCTTGAGCCGCTCTACCGCGAGAAACGCTACACGGGCGTCAGTCCGCGCTGGTACGAGTACGCCGCCGCCGGCATGCGCCGCGCCGTGCTGGGCGGCACCTGCCGCGGCGCCGACCTGCCCGGCTGGGAGGTGTGCGGAAAGACCGGCACGGCTCAGAACCGCGGGCACGACCATTCCGCCTTCATGGGCTTCGCGCCGATGACCAACCCGCGCATCGCCGTGGCGGTGTATGTGGAGAACGGCGGCTTCGGCAACGTGTACGGCGTGCCGATAGGCGCGCTGATAATGGAGCAGTACCTCAACGGGAAACTCTCCCCCGCATCGGAGAAAAAGGCGCAGCATTTCCAAAACATGCACATAAAGTACGGCGGCTACGTGCGCTGACCTTTGTGCGCTGCGGCAGGTTGCCATTGCCGCACCACACACTATTATATATAAGGACTACAAACTCCGACAAACCCGCTTCGGCTTATGCAAAAGGAACTGCGTTCCCCGCTCCTCGCGGTGGACTGGATAGTGGTGGCGCTGTACATCGTGCTGATGGTGTGCGGGTGGTTCAGCATCTGCGGCGCGACGCACGAGTTGGGCGACGCCAACTTCTTTGACTGGGGGGCGCGCACCGGCAAGCAGCTTGTGTGGATTGCCTGCGCCCTGTCGCTCGCTTTCGTGCTGCTGATGCTTGACGACCGCTACTTCGACACGCTCGCAGGACTGTTGTACTGGGGCATGATGGTGGTGCTGTTTGTCACGCCTTTCGTGGCGCACGACATCAAGGGCTCGCGCTCGTGGATAAACATAGGCGTGTGCAACGTGCAGCCCGCCGAGTTTGCCAAGTGCGCCACGGCACTTGCCGTGGCGAAACTCATCAACCAGTACGGCTTCACCCTCAGCGACACGCGCAACCTTGTGAAAGCCGCCGCCCTCGTGCTGCTGCCCATGGCACTCATCGTGATGCAGCGCGAGACGGGCTCGGCGCTTGTCTACTGCGCCTTTTTCCTGATGTTTTACCGTGAGGGGATGCCCGGAAGCATACTCTTCGTGGCGGTGGCCGCCGTGGTGTACTTTGTCGTGGGCATACGCTTCGGCGAGACGCCGCTGCCCGGCACGCTATCCTCTGTCGGAGAGTACGCCGTGCTGGTGATGATATGGCTCTTCACCGTGGGTATGGCGCGTGTGCACATCCCGCGCACCCGCGTCCCCGGCGTTTTTCTCCCGCTCGGCGCGGCGGCGCTGCTTGTCTCCCACCTTGTCTCCGCTTTCCTCGTGCCATTTGACGTGACATGGACGCTTGTGGGGCTGTGTGTGCTGCTGGCGTGCTACCTCGTGTGGGAGTCGCTTGACCTCCACACCGCCCGCGACCCGCTCATCGCGCTTTTCGCCCTCGGCAGCATGGCGTTCCTCTACACCTCCGACTACACGCTCAACAACGTGCTCGAACAGCACCAGCGCGTGCGCATACAGGTGCTGCTCGGGATGAACGAGGACAACCGCGACGCAGGGTACAACGTCAACCAGAGCAAGATTGCCATCGGCTCCGGCGGACTGGAAGGAAAGGGTTTCATGAACGGCACGCAGACCAAACTTAAGTATGTGCCCGAGCAGGACACCGACTTCATCTTCTGCACCGTGGGCGAGGAACAGGGCTTCGTGGGCTCGGCGGGCGTGCTGCTGCTATTCCTGCTGCTTATCCTGCGCCTCATCCATTTGGCGGAGAAGCAGGTCTCCACTTTCGGGCGCGTGTACGGGTACTGCGTCCTAAGCATTCTGCTATTCCATGTCTTCATCAACGTGGGTATGGTGATGGGGCTGACCCCCGTCATCGGCATCCCGCTGCCGTTTTTCAGCTACGGCGGCTCCTCCCTGTGGGGGTTCACGCTGCTGCTGTTCATCTTCCTGCGGCTGGACGCGGGGCGCAAGATGAGGCGGACGGCAAACTGACGGGAAACTGACGGACAACAGCCGCCGCGCCCCACCGGCACATTGTCACAATACACATTATATATACAGCCACTGACGCACATTTGCACGAAACACTGACAAGCCTTTACAATTTTCACGCATGAACTACAACAAGAAGGGACAGAAAGGACATTTGCGGATTGCCATCGTGATACTTCTCGGCGTGTCACTCACCGTAGGAATCATTTTACTGAAAACAAAGTCGCGGAGTGTTCCCGAAGAAACAGCCCCGGGGATAGGGGCAGGGGACGCGCCCGCGCAAGTCGCCGTGCCCGACACCACGACCGAAAGCGGCTCGCTCCCCGCCACGCCCGACACCGTTGCCGCCTCCGTACTGCCCGACACGCTGATAGGGCGCGACGAGCGCAGTCCTTACGAGGCCGGCTATGAGGACGGCTACGCCGCCGGCTGTGACGACGGGGCGGACGGTGCGGAGGAGGCAAGCTACGACGACAGCAGCAGTTTCTCCTCCGCCGCCGAACGCGCCACTTACGCCAAGGGCTACAAGGAGGGCTACGCCCAAGGCTACGAGGACGGCCGCGAGGGCGAA
This sequence comes from Lachnospiraceae bacterium, assembly GCA_963632255.1. GTDB lineage: Bacteria > Bacteroidota > Bacteroidia > Bacteroidales > Bacteroidaceae > Alloprevotella. Next base: position 7,751 of record CAVGTC010000046.1, read on the forward strand.
CAGTTCAACATCACGGCGGGACACTGACGCTCCCGCCCAACCAAACTCCCACACGTATGGCACACAGGTTTACACGGCTTCTCGCTCCGCTGCTTTTGCTTCCGCTTTGTGTATCCCCCCACCGCGCCACAGCCCGCGCCGTCACGGAGGAGGATGCCGTGCGTGCCGCCGCCGCCGTGATAGGGCGCATGGAGTCTGCCGAACCGTTGGCGTGGGGCGCTGAGGTCACCGCGTCGTCGCTCACCTGCCGCAATATGGGGCGCGGCTACCTCGTCAGCGCGGCTGACGGGCGTTTCGCCCTTGTGGCGGCGGACGACGACGACACGCCCGTGCTGGGCTACGGCTCCACCGCCGGCGCGGGAAGCATACCCGCCGCACTGCGTGCCCTGCTGTCGTCCGTTCCGGGCGCATATCCACCCGCCGGCGCATCGGGGTGGGAGACCGTGCCGCAACTGCTCGCCACGGCACACCACCAGGAAGCACCCTACAACAACAACTGCCCTTACTACACCCGCGACGACGGGACGGTGAGCGGGGCGCGCTGTGTGGTGGGCTGCGTGGCGACGGCAATGGAGCAGATTGTCACCTATTACCGCCGCCCCGTCACCTTGCTTGACACGCTGCACGGGTGGGAGACGGCGCACTACAAGGTCGGAGACGCGCTGCCCGGCGAGACGGTGGACACGCGCCTCATTCTCGGCAACTATGACACGGAGGCGTACACGGACACGCAGGCGGATGCCGTGGCGCGCCTTTCCTACTATCTCGGACTGGCGGCGCACATGGGGTGGGGAGAAACCTCGTCCGGCGCGAGCAGCGCGCGGCTTGTCGAGCCGCTGCAGCGTGCTTTCGGCTACAAGTACGCACGCCGCATTGACAGCTACGACTACACCCCGGCGGACTACTGGAACTTGATAGCCGCCGAAATAGCCGCGCGGCGTCCCGTGTACTACGCGGGCTCGACGATGCAGACCAGCGGACACGCTTTCGTGCTGGACGGACTTGACGCGGACGGCTTCTTCCATGTCAACTGGGGCGACGGCGGCGCGTACGACGGATACTTCCGCCTCGACGTGCTTTGCGCCAGCCAGCCCGCTGCCGCCCGCAAGGACGAGTACGTGGGTTCGGGCTACTTCTGCAACCAAGAGGCGATAGTGTGCTGCCCGGACGAGGTGGCGGACCAACTGCCCGCCGCGCTGGAACGCACGGGGCGCGAGATAGCCGTAGAGAACGTGGCTTTCCCCGTGCAGCCCATGACAGGGCGGCTTACGGAGGTGCGGGTGACACTGCGCAACACGGCCGACACGCCGCTTACCACAAGTTTCGCACTGCTGCAGAACCTCCCCGCCGACACCGCACTTATGGAGCAGGCCTCGTGGCTTGCCATGACGGGCTGCACGCTGGCGGCCGGAGAAAGCTGCACGCTGTCGCTGCACGCCAAACTCACGGCGGCGGGCGCGGTGACCCTCTCGCTCACGCCGGACGGCGAGCAGACGATATGGAGCGAAACGTTGGACGTGGCGGCGGGCGGCGAGCAGGCGCTCTCCGTGTCCGAGCCTGAGATTAGTTTTCCGGACAACACCACGGTGAGCGTGAGTCTGCGCGTGGCGAACACCTCGGCGGCGGAGCGTGCGGCGGAGCGTTTCGTGTACGACCTCGTGGAGGACGGCACGACAATGGGGGACAACTACACGCACTACCTTTATCTCGCGCCGGAGGAGAGTGTGGCGGACAACGTTGTTTTCCGCGGACTCACCCCCGGGCGGGGATACACGCTCAACATACGGCAGCCGTGGCCCGTCGTGCGGACCGCGCATTTCACCATGCCCGCCGCCGCCGGCATCACCGCGCCGTCCGCAGCCACGCCTGGCGGGGCAGGCACGCCGGCGTGGTATAGCATTGCGGGGCAGCGCGTGGCCGCACCTGCGCAGCCCGGCGTGTACCTCCGCCGTGACGGGAGCGGCGCGACGGTGAAAGTGATGAAGTAAGTGACATGCGGGGGCGGCGCATGCTTCCGAAAAGGTGGCGGTATACCCCGCTCGGAAGTCCGCCCCGCCTAACCAATAGGAAGAGATATGCTAAAAAGAGCCGACATACACACCGTCCTTGTCTCCGTCACCGACAGTGGCGAGGACGTCATACGTACGCAGAGCGCGGGCGGCTGCCTCATCGAGGAGACGGGCGTGATGCTGCGCTACGCGGAGAAGGAGAACAACGGGAGCGCCACGCTGCTGTTGACGGAAACTCTTGCCGACCTGCGGCGCAAGGGCGACACCACCTCGCGCATGACTTTCGTGGAGGGGCGTATGCTGCCCTGCCCGTACCACACGGAGCGGGCGGGCGGCATTGACTTGAGCATTTACACGCACGAGTCGCGTTTCACGCTCTCTGCCGCCGGCGGGCGGTTCTCCGCCCGTTTCACGGTGATGATAGCGGGGCAGCAGGTGGCTGACAACACGCTTACCGTGGAGTGGACGCACAGGGACTGACACCGGGGCTGGGAGCCGGCGCGGGCAGGGGAAAATGCACCGCCTCCGTCGGCGCCGCGTGCCGCCGCTTAGGGCATAGGGGAAGGTTATCCCCCAAAGTGGGGATTTGCCCGAAGTGAAATAATAGCGTACCTTTGCAACCTAAAAGATGGCAAAGGGGTGGCTTAAATGTCTTTTTTGCTGGCAAACATTGCAAAATGTGACATTCCCGCCCCCGCACCTCTGCCGCGCGTCCCTTGGCGGGCGGCTGTAAAGGGAAAGCCAGGCATCTGCACACACACTCAAAAAACCAACCTTCCCATTTTTATGGACATACACTCCCACTTTACAGACGGCGAATGGCGCACGACAGTAAACGTAGCCGACTTCGTCAGCAAAAACCTCACGTCGTACACGGGCGATGCCTCCTTTCTCCACGGTGCGACCGAGCGCACAAAGCGCGTCTGGGACGTCTGCCTGAAAGCGCTTGAGGAAGAGCGTGCCGCCGGCGGCGTGCGCTCTTTCGACCCCGACGTCGTCTCCACCATCACCTCGCACAAGGCGGGCTACATATTGAAGGAGGACGAACTCATCGTGGGTTTGCAGACCGACGAGCTGCTCCGCCGCGCCATCAAGCCTTTCGGCGGCATCAAGGTGGTGGAGAAAGCCTGCGCGCAGCAGGGTAAGGAGGTGAACCCGCGCGTGAAGGACATCTTTACGCACTACCGCAAGACGCACAACGACGGCGTGTTTGACGTGTACACCGAAGAGATACGCCGCTTCCGCTCGCTGGGCTTCCTCACCGGTCTGCCCGACAACTACGCTCGCGGACGCATCATCGGCGACTACCGCCGCCTCGCCCTCTACGGTGCCGACCGCCTCATTGAGGAGAAGAAAAAGGACCGCGCCAGCCTCACCAGCCCCATGACCGAGCACCGCATCCGTCTTCGCGAGGAGGTGGCCGAGCAGATAAAGGCTCTTGCCGACATCAAGGTGATGGGCGAGATGTACGGACTCGAACTTGGCCGCCCCGCCGAGTCGGCACGCGAGGCCGTGCAGTGGACTTACATGGCCTACCTCGCGGCGGTGAAAGAGCAGGACGGCGCGGCTATGTCGCTCGGCAACGTGTCCTCTTTCCTTGACATCTACATCGAGCACGACCTGCGAGAGGGCATCATCGACGAAAGCTACGCGCAGGAGCTTATCGACCAGTTTGTCATCAAACTGCGCATGGTGCGCCACCTGCGCATGGAGGCCTACAACGACATCTTTGCGGGCGACCCGACCTGGGTCACCGAGTCGCTCGGCGGACGCTTCAACGACGGCCGCCTCAAGGTGACGAAGACGTCGTTCCGCTTCCTGCAGACGCTCTACAACCTCGGTCCCTCGCCCGAGCCCAACCTCACCGTGCTGTGGAGCCCGATGCTGCCTGCCGGCTTCAAGGACTTCTGCGCGAAGGTTTCGGTGGACACAAGCTCCATACAGTACGAAAACGACGACCTTATGCGCGAGGTGCGCGGCTGCGACGACTACGGCATCGCTTGCTGCGTGTCCTACCAGGCCATAGGCAAGCAGATACAGTTTTTCGGCGCGCGCTGCAACCTCGCCAAGGCACTTCTCCTCGCCCTCAACGGCGGACGCTGCGAGAAGACCGGCACCCTGATGCTGGAGGGCATCCCCGCGCTCTCCTCCGACCACCTTGTCTACGAAGAGGTGATAAGCAACTACAAGCTCGTGCTCACACAGATTGCCCGCGTGTATAATGACGCGATGAACATCATCCACTACATGCACGACAAGTACTACTACGAGAAGGCGCAGATGGCTTTCATCGACACCGACCCGCGCATCAACATTGCCTACGGCGCGGCCGGTCTCTCCATCGCCATCGACTCCCTCTCGGCCATCAAGTACGCAAAGGTGACCGCCAAGCGCAACGAGCAGGGACTCACCGAGGGCTTTGACATTGAGGGCGAGTTCCCCTGCTTCGGCAACAACGACGACCGTGTCGACCATCTCGGCGTGGACCTGGTGTACTATTTCACCGAGGAGCTCAAAAAGCTGCCCGTCTACAAAAACGCACGCCCCACGCTCTCCCTGCTCACCATCACCTCCAACGTGATGTACGGCAAGAAGACCGGCGCAACCCCCGACGGACGCGCCGCCGGCGTGGCTTTCGCCCCGGGTGCCAACCCCATGCACGGGCGCGACAAGAGCGGTGCCGTGGCCTCCCTCGCCTCTGTAGCGAAGCTGCGCTACCGTGACTCGCAGGACGGCATCTCCAACACCTTCAGCATTGTGCCGAAGAGCCTCGGTCCCACGCCGGAGGAGCGTGTCGAAAACCTCGTCACGATGATGGACGGCTACTTCACCAAGGGGGCGCACCACCTCAACGTGAACGTGCTTAACCGTGAAATGCTGGAGGATGCCATGGAGCATCCCGAAAACTACCCGCAACTCACTATCCGTGTGAGCGGATATGCGGTCAACTTCACCAAGCTCTCCCGTGAGCACCAGCTGGAGGTGATCTCCCGCTCGTTCCACAACCGCATGTAAGCCTCCCTGTCTTTCCGCCACATAGGGCGAGGAAGATAGGGGCACACCCAAAGACAGGGCGCAACCGCGAAGGCGGCTGCGCCCTGTCTTGCGTTCCGCGCCGCACGCCTTTCCTTTCCGTGCGTTTGGCTGTCCGCCCGCTGCCCGCCGTCGGGATTGCCCGTGAAACCACAATGTCACATTATGCGGCAAAAACAGCTGAAAACGTCAAATAAGGCTTCGGGGAAACTCCTCGAACTGTAACCTACTTTGACGCTGGCGGCAGACTTGGTAACTATTTAGCAGTAGGTATAGGACAAAGCATCAAACCTCAAACAAGGCTTGAATTGCGTTGGAAAGGAGTTTGGTTATGTTTTATTGCTGTCCGGTAAAACGACAGGGTATATACCGGACTTGAAAAGGACGGGAACGGACTTCGGGAAGGCAATTCCGGTACTTGTCGCGCCGAAGTGTACGTCCCGCTTCACTCGTCCCGCCAGAAAGCGGCGGTGAAAGGCAGCAGCAGGGAGAAAATCTCCAGACGCCCGGCAAGCATCAGGAAAGAGTTTAGCCACAAGGCGGCGTCGCTAAGACAGTCCCACGAGGCGAGCGGTCCGACGATGTGGCCGATGGACGGTCCGATGTTGGAAAGAGAGGACACGGCCAGCCCCACGGAGTCGAGCAAAGGTACACCCATCGCCACCATGGCGAATGCCGACACGGCGGCAAGCGCGGCGTAAAGCAAAAAGAAGACAAGCAGCGTGCGCCCCATCTGCGGCGTGACGAGCGTGCCGTTGATGCGCACAGGCAGCACGGCGTGCGGGTGCAGCATTTGGCGGAACTCGGAGCGGGTTATCTTAAATGCCATCAGGGCGCGTATGCACTTGATGCCGCCGCTGGTGGAGCCGGCACAGCCGCCAATGACGCTGACCAGCGTGAGGATGAGCCACACGGTGGGATGCCACGACATAAAGTCCTCGCACGTCAGTCCCGTGGTGCTTTGCAGCGAGGCCGTGTTGAAACAGGCGGCACGCAAGGCTGTTTCCCAGTCCGCCCCGTCAACGTAGTGCATAATAAGCGCGGCGGAGGCCGCCGCAGCGAAAAAGAGCAGCAGCAAACAGCGCAACTCGCCGTCGTGCAAGGCATCGCGCACACGCCCTTTCACGAAGACGAGGTAGAGGAGGGTGAAGTTGACGCTGGCAAGCAGCATAAAGACCGTCTCTATCCACTCAAGACACGGCGAAGAAAAAAAGGCCAGGCTGGCGGTGTGCGTGGAGAATCCGCCGGTGGCAACGGTGGAGAGCCCGTGGTTGACAGCGTCGAAAGCGTTCATCCCCCCAAGGTAGAGCGCGGTCGCGCAAGCGAGCGTGAGCAGCAAGTAGAGACTCCACAACCAGCGTGCGGTGGTGCTGATGCGCGGGTGCAGCTTGCCGGTCTTAAGCCCTGTGGCCTCGGCGGAGAAGAGTTTGAGGTCACCCGAGCCGATGTTTGGAAGTATGGCAATGGTGAAGAAGACAATACCCATACCGCCTATCCAATGAGTCATACTGCGCCACAGCAACAACGGGCGCGGCAACGCGTCAAGGTCGCGCAGGGCGGTGGCCCCCGTGGTGGTTAGGCCCGACATCGTCTCGAAGAAAGCCGCCGCCACGCGTGTCTCGCCGCCACCCAACAGGAAAGGCATCATTCCCACCAGCGAGTACACCACCCACGTGAGCGACACGATAAGAAATCCATCTCGCCGTCCCAAGCGATTTTCGGCGTTGCGCCCCACATAGTGGAAACCCATACCCAGCAGCAGTGCCGTGAGGGCGGGTACGCCAAAAGTGAGGTGGCAAGGCTCGCCCAGCACGAAACCTGACGCATAACACACGCCAAGCAGCAGTGCCTCAAGGTAGAGCAGAATGCCGAGTGCCTTGTATATAATAGGATAGTTGAGCATTTCTCAAAAGAAGCGGGGCGACATGGCGCGTATTGTTTTCCTCCGCCGTGCAGGGCCGCCCCCTCATGCGCCCGTCCCTTTCGGTGGCGGGTCGGGATTTTGTCACTTAAAGAATTTCTCCAGTTTCTTTATTCCTCCCGTGAGGCAAAACGCCACCACAGTGTCACCGGGAAGTATTTGCGTGGAGCCGCCCACAAGTATTCCCTTGCCGTCGCGCACAAGTCCGCCGAGCGTCACGGAGGCGGGCAACCCGAGATCCTTCACTTGGCGGCGCACCACTTTCGCGCCCTCCGACACGGCAAACTCCGCCACGTCGGCGTTGGCCACTGTGAGACTCTTCACCGAGGTGATGTCCGCTTTGAGCATCATTTGGTAAATGTGGCTCGCCGCGAAAGTCTTTTTGTTGATGATGGTACCGATGTCAAGGCTTTCCGCCATACTGATATAGTCGGTGTTCTCCACCATTGCCACGGTCTTCCGCACCCCCATGCGCTTTGCGGCGAGACAGGCGAGGATATTGGTTTCCGAGTTGTCGGTCAGGGCGGCAAAAGCCTGCGCCTTGCGTATTCCCTCCTCCTCAAGAAGGGAGAGGTCGCGCCCGTCACCGTGTATGATGAGCGTGTGGCGGTTGGTCACCACCTCGTTGAGCCGACGGGCACGCTGCGCGTCTTTCTCTATTATCTTGGCGTGCATATAGTCGGGCATGGCGTTGGCAAGGTGTACCGATGTGCTGCCGCCACCCATAATCACCACATTGGCGACGTCGGGGTAGTCTTCCTTGCCTGCGACATCGCGTATGTAGTTGATGTACTTCTGCGTGGTCATGAAATAGACTATGTCACCGGCCCGGAGACAGTCTGCCCCGTGCGGAATCACCGTCTCGTCACCGCGCTTCACAGCCACGATATGGTAGGGAGCGTCGGGACCGCAGAGGTCTTTGAGGGGGATGTCTAGCACACGCGCGCCGAGGCGCACCTTCACGCCAAGCAGTATAAGCGCGCCGTCCTGCACTTCCCACCACTGGCGTATCCAGCTGCGCTTGATGTTGTGCAGTATCTCCTGCCCCGCCAGCATCTCGGGGTAGATTATCGAGCCGATGCCCACGGTGCGGAAGAAGTCACGGTGCTGTGGCAGCGTGTACTCGTAGTTGTCCACGCGTGCCACGGTTTTCTTCGCACCGAGTTTCGAGGCGAGCATACAGCTTGTCATATTGTGCGCCTCGTCGGGTGTGACACCTATAAACAAGTCAGCCTTTCCCACCTCCGCTTCCCTCAGAGCCGTAATGGAAGAGGGGGAGAGCGGCAGGGTGAGTATGTCAAAATTGGACGAGATGTCCGCCAGCTTCTCCGGCGACTCGTCCATAAGGGTTATGTCGTGGTTTTCGCGCGAGAGGAGTTTTGCCAAGTGTGTGCCCACGGCTCCCGCGCCGGCTATGATGATTTTCATCGTAAAAAGGTAATGTGCGGACGACAGCTATCAGATGTCAAGCAATCCTGTCAGTGACTTTGCTATGCCCTCGGCATCGATGCCGGTGAGCGCACGCAGCTCGGGCACGCTGCCATGTTCTACGAAGCGGTCCGGCAAGCCCACGCGTGCCACGCGCGGCGCATGTCCGCGGTCGGACATCCACTCCAGCACTGCACTGCCCATGCCCCCCTCGCGTACGCCGTCCTCCACGGTCAGCACACGGGAGAAACGTCCTGCCACATCGGAGAGCAATTTGTCGTCAAGCGGTTTGAGGAAGCGTAGATCGTAGTGCGCCACTGACACGCCTGAGTGCTCCGCCTCCACACGGCGTATGGCCTCGGCAGCCTCTATGCCAATTGGCCCCAGGGTCAGCACTGCTGCGTCCTTTCCTTCTTTCAGCTGCCGTCCCGTGCCTACCGGCACTTCCTCCAACGGACATCGCCAGTCCACCAGCGAGCCTCGTCCACGTGGGTAGCGTATCACGAAAGTGCCTTTATCCGGCAGCTGTGCAGTATACATTAGGCGGCGAAGCTCCGCTTCGTCATAAGGGGAGGCTATGGTGAGATTGGGTATGCAACGCAACGCGGCAAGGTCGAAAGCTCCGTGATGAGTGGGGCCATCCTCACCCACCAAGCCCGCGCGGTCAAGACACAGCACAACGGGCAAGCGCAGCAACGCTGCGTCGTGTATCAGATTGTCATAGGCACGCTGGGCAAAGGACGAGTAGATGTTGCAGAAAGGAAGCAAACCTTCTTTCGCCATTCCGCCAGAGAAAGTCACGGCGTGCCCCTCGGCTATTCCCACGTCAAATGCGCGGTCGGGCATCTCACGCATAAGTATGTTCATTGAGCATCCCGTGGGCATGGCGGGTGTCACGCCCACTATGCGGTCGTTTTGCCGCGCAAGCTCTAACAGTGTTTCGCCGAACACATCCTGAAATTTCGGGGGCTGCGGTTCGTCCCCCGTTTCCTTGATGCGCATGCCGTTTTCCTTGTCAAACTTCCCCGGGGCATGCCACACGGTAGCCTCGCGCTCGGCAGGACGGAAACCTTTTCCTTTCACCGTATGCAGGTGTAGGAGCTTAGGTCCCGCCATCTCCTTTATCTCGCGCAACACGCGCACCAGCTCCACCACGTTATGCCCGTCCGTCGGGCCGAAATAACGTATGTTCATCCCCTCAAAGATGTTTTGCTGGTTGGCAAGGAGCGACTTCAGACTGTTGTTGAAGCGCAGCACAGCACGGCGACGTTCCTCGTTTAGCACACCCCAGCGCGTAAGACGTTGGGCGGCGCGAAAGCGCAACTGGTTGTAAAAGCCGCTGGTATGGAGATGGTGCAGATATTCTTTCATTCCACCCACAGCACGGTCAATGCTCATATTGTTGTCGTTAAGCACAATGAGCATATTGTTTGGCGTGTCGCTCACATTGTTGAGTCCCTCAAAAGCTAGTCCCCCACTCATCGCGCCGTCCCCAATAAGCGCGACAACATGTCTTCGGGTTTCTCCTTTTCTCAGCGCGGCGACCGACATTCCAAGCGCGGCGGAAATGCTGTTTGACGCGTGCCCGCACGCAAAAGTGTCATATTCGCTCTCATCGGGGGACGGGAAAGGGCGTATACCATGAAGGCGGCGGTTAGTACAAAAAGCGTCGCGCCTCCCCGTGAGTATCTTGTGTCCGTAGGCCTGGTGCCCGACATCCCACACGATGCGGTCATAGGGCGTATCGTAAACATAATGCATCGCCACGGTCACTTCAACGGTGCCGAGGCTGGAGGCCAAGTGACCGGGGTTGTCGGCCAGCTCATCTATGATGTCGCGACGAAGCTCCGCGCACACTTCCGAAAGTGCCTCAAGGGGAAGGCGTCGGAGGTCGGCCGGGGAGTCTATCTTCCGCAGATATCTGTACGGTCTGTCTTCTTGCATCTGTTCTTGTTTCACCGCCCTGCACCAAACGCCAACGTAAGTACAAAGCAAAAGCAAAATTAGCCAATATTGGGGAATGCACCCCGCAGCGGGTGATATTTTGCCTTGGCGGACTGACGACGAAGTCAAGCGATAGACACGAATCCGCGAAATAGGCATATGCGGCGACATGTTGAAAGGCAAGGGATTGTTTTCACTGCCAGACCCGCAGGCAGCCCGTCATCCCCGGCCACCGGGCTGCGCCGCCGGGCGCCTCTCCGAGCGCGCCCCGCCGCCCTTCCCCGGGAAACGCGCGCAAAAAAAGCCTCCCCCGGGGCGTTACCCGCTCC
>CAVGTC010000047.1:0-18383 GCA_963632255.1 Lachnospiraceae bacterium
AAATGTTAAAACGCCCGGGAAATCAAAATGTCACTTTTTTGCCCGTTTTGCTTACTATCTGAAAAAACGGGGTGTCAACCCGCGCGGCACACCCCGTAAGAAAAGAATATGGCAGATACCACCCCGAAAGGTGGTAAGCTACCACCTTTGCGGGTGGTAAACGCCCCTGCGCGTGTCAGAGTTTACCGAGGATTTTGTCGACAACCCAGTTGACGGGCGTGGCGCTGACGCAGTCGCAGCGGCATACGGCCTGCGCCTGCAGGTGCTCCACCACAAGGCGTATGAGGGGCAGCTGCACGTACTCGGGGTTGGGTACGGTGAACTCGCGCCGCCCCTCCTCGTTTTGCAGCACGATGGGCTGGTAGGTGAAGACGGAGAATGAGAGCGAGCCGCGGTCGCCCACGATGTCGATGCGGTCCTCCTTGGCTGACTCGTGCGCCACGAAGCACCACGAGCCGGAGCCGGGCAGCCCGTTGTCAAACTTGAAGCACGCGCTGACGGAGTCCTCGGCGGGGTAGAGGCCGCCCCGGTTGGCCGTCATGCCCTCGGCCTCGGTGATGGGGCCGAACATCTCCTGCAGGAGGTCAATCTGGTGGGGCGCGAGGTCGTAGAAGTAGCCTCCGCCGGCAATGTCGGCCTGCACGCGCCAGGGGAGGTTGTGGCTGTTGTAGTCAAGGTCGCGCGGGGGCACGGCGAAACGTATCTGCACGTTGACCACCTTTCCCACCGCGCCGCCGTCGACAAGCTGGCGCACCTTGGCGAAGTAGGGCAGGTAGCGGCGGTAGTAGGCCACGAAGCAGGGCACGCCGGTCTTCTCGGCGATGCGGTTGATGCGGCAGCAGTCCTCGTAGTTGGAGGCCATGGGCTTCTCCACGTAGACGGCTTTCCCGCTCTTCATGGCCATGATGGCGTAGGTGGCGTGCGTGGAGGGCGGCGTGGCGATGTACACGGCGTTTACCTCGGCGTCGTCGACAAGCGACTGGGGGTCCGTGTACCAGCGCGGCACGCCGTGGCGCGCGGCGTAGGACCGCACTTTCTCGGGGTTGCGCCCCATCACGGCCACCACGCGCGAACCCGCCACAAGGCCGAAGGCCGGCCCGCTTTTCTTCTCCGTCACCTCGCCGCAGCCTATGAAGCCCCAGCGTATCTCCTTTGCGTTTTCCATGGCAGTTTGTCCCAGTAGTGTGCAGCAAAAGTACGCCACACGCGCCTTTCACACGCCATGCCGACCGCATTTTTGCACGCGCGGCGCGGCGCCGGACGGAAAAATGCCCGCCGGGCGGCACAACTTGCGCCCCGCGCTTGCGGGTTTGACGGGAAATGGGTACTTTTGCACCCGGTTTCTGACCATTGCACAAAATTGTTACCAGACAATTACCCTTACACACGACACAAGAAAAAGCTATAGCAATATGAAAAAAGGCATCCATCCTGAGAATTACCGCCCCGTTGTCTTCAAGGACATGAGCAACGGCGACATGTTCCTTTCCCGCTCCACCTGCAAGACGACGGAGACCGTGGAGTTTGAGGGCGAGACCTACCCCGTGGTGAAGATAGAAATCTCCAGCACGTCGCATCCTTTCTACACCGGCAAGAGCAAGCTGGTGGACACGGCAGGACGCGTGGACAAGTTTATGAGCCGCTACGGCAAGAGCCGCAAGTAAGCCCGGGACGCCACACGGCACGCCCTGCGCGACGGGAAAGCGGATGCGCACCGCCACCCGCACGCGGACGTAAGAGACACGGCGGATGTGCCTTTACACAAGGGCGCGTCCGCCTTTCCTTTTTGTCCTACCCTTTGTCTTACTGCACAGCGGGGCTAAACGACGCAAGGGAAGCACCCCGCAGAACAAACAAGAGAAAATGGGAAACCGCAAATCTGCCCTCGGGCTGTCCTGCCCCCCTCTCCCCCTCGTGCGCATAGGCCTCGTGGGACTGGGGCGGCGCGGCATGAAGACGCTGCTGCGCTACGGCGCGGTGGACGGCGCGGCGGTGTGCCGTGTGGCCGACCTTTCCGCCGAGCGCACGGAGGAGGCGCAGCGGCTGCTTGCCGCGGAGGGGCGGCCCGCCGCGAAAGCGTCGCACGGCACGGAGGCGTGGCGCGAGGTGTGCCGCGCCGGTGACATTGACGTGGTGTACGTATGCACCGACTGGGCCTCGCACTGCCGCATCGCCGTGGAGGCCATGCGCCACGGCAAGCACGCCGTGGTGGAGGTGCCGGCGGCCACCACCGTGGACGAGTGCCGTCTGCTGGTGCGCACGGCGGAGGAGACGCAGCGCCACTGCTTCATGACGGAAAACTGCTGCTACGACCTCTTCCACCTCGCCACGCTGGAGATGGCGCGCGGTGGCGCGCTGGGCGAGCTCACCCACCTTGAAGGGGGCTACATACACCGGCTTGACGGCGAGGGCGACGGCTGGATGAGCCGGGCGTGCGCGGCGCACGGGGGCAACCCCTACCCCACTCACGGCCTGGGTCCCATGGCGCAGCTGCTGGGGCTGCACCGCACGGACCGCATGGAGACGCTTGTGTCGCTCACCTCGCGCGCGGGCGGCGACGGCGCGGCGCGGGTTAACAGCACACTGATACGCACGCGGCGCGGCGCGACGATGCTGCTGCAGCTTGACGTCACCACGCCGCGCCCGTACAGCCGCATGCAGACGGTGTGCGGCACGCGGGGCTTCGTACAGAAATACCCTGTGCCGTGCGTGCAGACGCTGGGCGCACCGCCCGCCACGGGTGACGCGGCGCTGCGCCTGATGGACGCTTACGCCACAAGCGAGGCGGTGCGGGTGTGGAAAGCCGGCAAGGCGGCGGGCATGGACAACCCGATGAACCACGCGATGGACACGCGGCTGGTGTATTGTCTGAGAAACGGTCTGCCGCTTGACATGGACGTGTACGACGCGGCGGAATGGTCGTGCGTGGCAGAGCTTACCCGCCGCTCGGCCGAGGCGGGGGGCGTGCCCGTCGCCGTGCCGGACTTCCTTGCGGAATGACCCTCCGGCACGCCGCCCGGGCGGGGTGCCATGGTTTTCACACGCCGGCAGAACAAACGCAAAACGGGAAAGCGGCGCGACCTGTACTGTGCAGGTCGCGCCGCTTTCCCGTTTGTTTTTGTCGCGTCCGGTTGTAATTTCCGCACTTTGCGCTTTTCGCACGCCACTCGCGCCGTCCCGCCAAGGACAGGCACGCGGGCGACGGGAGGTCGTCACTCAGCCACGGCACGCACGGGCATGCCGTAGTAGCGGTCAATCCACCCGATGTACGGATTTATCCAGTCGGAGTAGTAATAAACGTCCCACGCGCTCTCGTTTGTGCCGTCGTCGCTGTACGCGTCCGCCGTCCAATAGAAAGCATTTTTGCCGTAGCTGTCGATGCCGCTCTCGTAAGCCGCGCCGGCGGCGGGGATGAAGATGCTGTTGCCGTTGGTCTTGCTGGTGACGATGCGGCCGCCCATACCCGAGCCTTCGTAGTCGTCCGTCCAGACCCAGTCGGCGTTTTGGCAAAGCTCGACACATTCCTCGGAGGTGGGCATGCGCACGCCCGCGCCCCAGTTGACGGTGGCGGCGTCGTCCTCAGCCTTAAGGGTGGAGGCGGGATACGCCTTGCCCCTCCACACGGAGGTGGCAGTAGAGTAGGTTGTCTTGGTGGCGGTTTCACCCCACGCGAAATAGCTGCCGGCTTCAGCGGGCGTGGACGCGCCGATGTTGCAGGTGGCCCATAGCAGTCCGGAGGGAAGACCGAGGTCCACAAACTGGTGCCCGTTTACCTCCCGGCTGCCGTCGGGGATTTCCTCGGGTGTCTTGAACTCAATGTTGCCCACACTGGAAACGGGCACGGTCACGGTGCCCCCGCTCTTCTTCCACACCACAAGGTCGCTCTGCGCAAGCGCGGGAGCGGAAAGCAGTACGGAGAGAAGAAGAAGTACGGTAAGTTTTCCTGCAATCTTCATAACGTAAGGGTATTGTTTAGGTTTCGATATTCCTGACAAAAGCACGCCGCGTGCTGCGGCAAGGCGCGCCGGCATTGCAAAAAGACGGCATTTGCGCCGCCGCGCTCTCTTTTTGCAAATATAGGGCATTCCATTATGACACGGCGCAAGCAAAAGGCAAAAAGTTTTATTTCCGCGCCACGAGCCGTGCCGCCCAGCCCCGCCCGCGTGCCGGTATACCTTGCATAAAGAAAGCGCGGCTTGCGCGGGCGGGTGAGAGTACCCGCCGCGCAAGCCGCGCGTGAAAGTGGCGCAAAGTCCGTCTTAGCGTATGAAGAGAAGCTCGCGGTACTTGGGCAGCGTCCACATCCCGTCCTCGACAATCAGCTCGAGCTTGTCGATGTGGTAGCGTATCGCGTCAAAGTAGGGCGCAATCTCGTCGTGGTAGGCCACGGCAAGCTCGCGCACGTTTTCAATCTTGTTGACCACCTTGCGCTTCTGCACCATCGCCTCCACGTTTTCGGCAATGAAGCTGGTGTGCTTGTTGATTTTTTCGATGAGGGTGATGTTGTACGCCGTGAGTTCCTTCACCTTTGCGGGGTCGGAGAAGACGGTCTGTATCTTGTGCACGTTGTCCACCAGCTCGCTCTGGTATTTCGTGGCGACGGGGATGACGTGGTTCATGCAGAGGTCGCCAAGGACACGTGCCTCTATCTGTATCTTCTTCTGGTAGGTTTCCCACTTTATCTCGTTGCGTGCCTCGAGCTCGTGGCGGTTCAGCACCTTCATCGACTCAAACATCTCCACCGACGCCTTGTCAAGGTAGCGGTCGAAGATGACGGGGCAGGAGGTCTCGCAGTCGAGGCCGCGGCGAGCCGCCTCCTTCTTCCACTCGTCGCTGTACCCGTTGCCGTCGAAGTGGATGGGCTTGCAGGCGCGTATGTCCTCGCGCAGTACATCAAGGATGGCGTTAGCCTTGTCCTCGCCCTTTTCCATCAGCGCGTCGACGCGGGTCTTGAAGCTGGTGAGAGCCTCAGCGACGGCCGTGTTGAGCACTATCATGGCACAGGCGCAGTTGGCCGAGGAGCCGACGGCACGGAACTCGAAGCGGTTGCCGGTGAAGGCGAAGGGCGACGTGCGGTTGCGGTCGGTGTTGTCCACCATCAGCTGGGGTATCTGCGGCACGTCAAGCTGCACGCCGTGCTTGCCTTCGACGGTGAAGAACTCGCCGCGCGCGGATTTCTCCACCTTGTCGAGGAGGTTGCTCACCTGCTTGCCGAGGAAGCTGGAGATGATGGCGGGGGGAGCCTCGTTGGCGCCGAGGCGGTGGGCGTTGGTGGCGCTCATGATGGAGGCTTTAATAAGCCCGTTGTGCTTGTGCACACCCACAAGCGTCTCCACAATGAAAGTGATGAAGCGCAGGTTGTCCTCGGGGGTCTTCCCCGGGGCGTGTAGCAGGGCGCCGGTGTCGGTGGTAAGGCTCCAGTTGTTGTGCTTGCCCGAGCCGTTGATGCCGGCGAAGGGTTTCTCGTGCAGGAGGCAGCGGAAGCCGTGCTTGCGGGCAATCTTGCGCATAAGGCTCATAAGGAGCATGTTGTGGTCGACGGCAAGGTTGCACTCCTCGAAGATGGGGGCAAGCTCAAACTGGTTGGGGGCAACCTCGTTGTGGCGCGTCTTGCAGGGGATGCCAAGCTCAAGAGCCTGTATCTCAAGGTCGCGCATAAACTCGGCCACGCGTCCGGGTATCGCGCCGAAGTAGTGGTCGTCCATCTGCTGGTTTTTGGCCGAGTCGTGCCCCATGAGCGTGCGGCCGGTGAGCAGCAGGTCGGGACGGGCGGCGTAGAGTCCCTCGTCCACAAGGAAGTACTCCTGCTCCCACCCGAGGTTGGCAGTGACGCGTGTCACGGCGGGGTCGAAATACTTGCACACGGCCGTGGCCGCCTTGTCTACGGCGGCGAGTGCCTTTTTGAGCGGTGCCTTGTAGTCGAGTGCCTCGCCTGTGTAGGAGACGAAGACGGTGGGTATCATAAGCGTGTCGCCTATGATGAAGACGGGGGACGCGGGGTCCCAGGCCGAGTAGCCGCGTGCCTCGAAGGTGGAGCGTATGCCGCCGTTGGGGAACGAGGACGCGTCCGGCTCCTGCTGCACAAGCTCCTTGCCGGAGAAGTCCTCCACCATTCCGCCCTTGTAGTCGTGCTCAAGGAAGGCGTCGTGCTTCTCAGCCGTTCCCTCGGTAAGCGGCTGGAACCAGTGCGTGCAGTGCGTCACGCCCATGTCCATAGCCCAGCGCTTCATACCCTGCGCCACATCGTTGGCGACGGCGAGGGGAAGCGGCGTGCCTTTCTCGATTACCTCGCGAAGCTGCTGGTAGGTGTGCAGCGGGAGGTACTTGAACATCTTTTCCTGGTTGAAAACGTACTTGGCGAAGTACTCCGACGGGCGCTCCGACGGGGTTTCCACTTCCACGGGACGCTTCTTGAACGCCTCTTCCACGACTTTGAAACGAAGGTTGCTCATACTCTTCTTTGTGTGTGTAGGTGACTGATATGTGGTGTTTGTGCTTGCTTTCCTGTGCTTCTGTGCTTTTCCTCGCTTTGGGGGCTTTATCTTACGCCGCGCGACTTTATTTGCCGAGCCACGCTTTGATGCGGCGCATGGCTTCCTCGCAGTCGGCGCGGTTCCCGAAAGCGGTGAGGCGGATGTAGCCCTCGCCGGCGGGGCCGAAGCCCACGCCCGGGGTGCTCACCACGTTGGCCTCATGCAAAAGACGGGTGAAGAAGTCCCAGCTGCCCGCGCCCCCGGGTGTCTTGAGCCAGAGGTAGGGAGCGTCCACGCCGCCGTAGACGGTGAGTCCCACCTCGGCGAGCGCCTCGCGCATGATGCGGGCGTTGGTCATATAGTAGTCTATCGTCTCGCGCACCTGGCGTTTGCCCTCCTCGGTGTAGATGGCGGCGGCGGCGCGCTGCACGATGTAGGCCGTGCCGTTGAACTTGGTGCACTGGCGGCGGTTCCACAGCGCGTTGAGCTGCACCTCCGTGCCGTCTTTCGCCGTCACCGTCAGCTCTTTCGGCACGACGGTGTAGCCGCAGCGCAGTCCGGTGAAACCGGCGGTCTTTGAGTAGGAGTGGAACTCGACGGCGCAGCGTTTCGCGCCCTCAATCTCGTAAATGGAGTGAGGCACGCCCTCGGTGGTGATGTAGGCCTCGTAGGCGGCATCGTACAGCAGGAGGCACTTATGGCTTAGCGCGTAAGCCACCCACTTTTCCAGCTCGGCGCGGCAGAGTGTCGTGCCGGTGGGGTTGTTGGGGTAGCAGAGGTATATCATGTCGGCCGGCTCGGCGGGGAGCTGGGGTACGAAGCCGTTTTCGGCGGTGCATGGGCAGTAGGTCACGCGACTCCAGTGCCCGCCGGCGAAGTCACCCGCGCGGCCGCCCATCACGTTGGAGTCAATGTAGACGGGGTAGATGGGGTCGGTGACGCAGATGGTGTTGTCCGTGCCGAGTATGTCGCCGAAGTTGCCGGTGTCGCTCTTCGCGCCGTCGTTGACAAATATCTCGTCGGTGTCAAGGCTCACGCCGCGCGGGGCGAAGTCGTTCTCCACAATGGCCTGGCGCAGGAAGTCGTAGCCGTGCTCGGGGCCGTAGCCGCGGAAAGTCTCGGCCTTTCCCATCTCGTCGGCCGCCTTGTGCAGTGCCTCCACCACCGCCGGGGCGAGGGGGCGCGTCACGTCGCCTATGCCGAGGCGTATCAGCTGCGCCCCGGGATTTGCCTCCTTGTAAGCCGCCACTTTCTGTGCTATGTCGGCGAAGAGGTAGTTTTTCTGTAGTTTGAGGAAGTTCTCGTTGATGCTTGTCATGGGTATGTCTTGTGTTTCCCGCGCCGCCGCGAGGGGTGCGCCGCGCTTTGTTGTCCCGTCACGCGCGGACTGTCAGTCCCCCGCGCCCGAACCGAAAGAAAGAAAGCAGACCCGCCGCGTTTCCCCCGCCAGCCGGTCTGCTTTCCGTGTTGTATCGTTGTGGTTACTCTTCTTCTATCTCTATCTCGCCCTCAAAGACTTTCGCGGCGGGTCCCGTCATGTACACACGGCCGTCTTCTTCGCGCCACTCAATGCGGAGCGTGCCGCCGTCCATCACCACTTCGCTTTCGCGCCCCGCGCGCTTTGTGAGTGCCATGGCCACGGCGGTGGCGCAGGCTCCCGTTCCGCAGGCCATCGTGACGCCAGAGCCGCGCTCCCATACGCGCATGCGCAGACTTCCGTCGGCACGTCGGGTGACAAACTCTATATTGCAGCGTTCGGGGAAAGCGGGGGCAAACTCCAAGGAGCGCCCCACAGCGGGCACGTCAAAGTTTTCCACGTCATCCACGGGCACGACAAAGTGCGGGTTGCCCATGGAGACAAACGTGCCGCGGTATTTCACGCCGCCGGTGCTTTCCACCTCGCCGTCCGTCATACTGCCGCCGCCCACCGCAAGCTGCGAGGGGACGCAAAGACTCGGCTCGCCCATATCCACGGTCACGCTCTCCACCTTTCCGTCCGCGCCGATGTGCAGGTCGAGCACCTTTATGCCCGAAAGTGTGGAAAGCCGTATGCTGCGCGAGGAGGTGAGCCCGTTGTCGTAAAGATACTTCCCGATGCAGCGGGACGCGTTGCCACACATACGTGCCTCGGAGCCGTCGTTGTTGAAGATGCGCATGGAGAAGTCTCCCTCCTCCGACGGACCTATCAGCACAAGTCCGTCACCGCCTATGCCCTTGTGGCGGTCGCTCCACAGCTTTGCCCAATGCTCGGGACGCGCAAGCGGCGCGTCAAGCACGCTTACATAGATGTAGTCGTTGCCTGCACCATGCATTTTCGTGAAATGTACCTTTCGGGTCATTGTCTGTCTTTGTGTCTTCCGTGAAAAACGCTGCAAATTTAAGGTTTTCCGCGTCCGCAACGGCGCGGCGGCTCACTTTATCGGCACAAAAAATAGCCTTTTCTTTACTTTTGCCAAGCAAAGAGGGAAAAGCGTGACCTTTTGACACGCGGGAAGCACATATCTTGAAAGAGATGGTACACCTATATATAATAAGGCACGGCGAGACGGAGGAGAACGCCGCCGGCATTCTGCAAGGGCACATGTCCGGCCGGCTCACGGGAAAGGGGCGCGGACAGGCAGTCGCGCTGCGCCGGCAGCTTGTGGCGGCGGGGGCGAAACCGGACGCGCTGGTGTGCAGCGACCTCGCAAGGGCGGTGGAGACTGCGCGGATAGTGAACGAGGCTTACGCCCTGCCGCTCACCCCCACCCCGCTGCTGCGCGAGCGCGACTGGGGCGAACTGACGGGCGCGCGCATCGCCGACGTGGCGGGGACAAAGCGTTTCCCAGCGAGTGTGGAGAGCGTGGAGGACATGGAACGGCGGGCGCGGCGGCTGCTGACGCTTCTTCTTACGCAATACAACGGGCAGCGCGCGCTGTGCGTGGGACACGGACTTTTCAACCGCTGCCTGCTCGCCGCCGCAGCCGGCTGCACGCTGCACGACATCCCGAGGATGGCCAACGGCGAGGTGCGCGAAGTGGACATCGACCGTCTCCCGCCACAGGCGGAAACTGCTACCGCCGCAACAGGGAAAGGGGCGGACGACAAGGTGTCGGCGGACTGACAAACGCCGATGTCGACACACGTCCCGGCTGACGGCCACCTGCCCGTTGAGCCACGTCACGACCGACGGGACAGCCGGTGCAGCAGAAGTTCGTCCGCAAAGACGAAAAGCACGCCGGCGGCGAAGAGGAAGAAGTTTTCTGAGACTGGGAAACGCCCCAGCATATTGGCCGCCCCAATGGCAAAGTAAGGGGAAAAGACCCCGAGCGACACAACGCCGGGCGTGTAGACGCGCTCAAAGGCAATGATGACACCACGCACGAGCCAGCGAGCCGTAAATCCGTAAAACAACGCGAGCAGCGGCCACAGCACACCGCCAAGGAAAACCGCCACGCAAAACAAAGCCACGGCGAACTCCCCCAGCGACACCAGCGCGACACAGCCCGCCGAAGCCCCGGTATGCGCCCAAGTCACCAGACGCGGGTCACGGCATGCCTTTTCCTTGTGCCACCAGCGGCGGGCTACCACCTCCTCCAACGCCCATACGGCGCAGACAAGGGGAAGCAATATGTAGATTATCTCAACGTTCATTTACCCTTTAATAACGATTTTTCCACTTGAACAAACCCGCGCGGTACCACCTTGCGGATTCTGACACAGCGCACCCACACGAGGAACACACGGCAGTACAGAGCCTCAGCCATTATACCCAAGCCGTCGGCGCGGGGAATTCAGTCCCCCTCCACCTTGACAACGGCAGACACTGCAAAAGTCAGCACACACAGCAACATCGCCACGATGAAAAAGTTGAGGTAGCCGACAGCCTCCTGCAAGTAGCCAGCCACCATGCCGGGCAGCATCATGCTGAGCGCCATGAAACCCGTACAGAATGCGTAGTGCGCCGTCGACCGCTCCCCGCGCGAGAAATGCATGAGGTAAAGCATGTACGCAGTGAAGCCGAAACCGTAGCCAAACTGCTCAACAAAGACGCACGCGCTGACTGCGCCCAGTCCCTCCGGTTGGAAGTAAGCGAGGAAAATATACACCGCGTCGGGCAGCGTGATGGCGCACACCATGGGCCAGAGCCACTTGCGAAGTCCGCCGCGCTCCGCCGCCACACCGCCGAGTATGCCGCCGAGCGTCAGTCCGATTACACCGAGCGTGCCCTGCACAAGACCAAGGTCGCCGGTACTCATGCCAAGTCCGCCCTTCTCCACGGGGGCGAGCATGAAAAGCGGACAAATCTTCACGAGAAGTGCCTCGGGGAGGCGGTAAACCAGCATAAAGAGGATAGCCACCGCCACGCCCGGCTTGCGGAAGAAGTCGGCAAACGTGACGAAGAATCCGCAAAAGACGCGCCGCCACTCGCCACTGTCCGCCCGCGCCGCCGCACACGGTGTTTCGGCATACGGCAGGAAGCGCAGGTGCCAAAGGAAAAGCAGAAAGAAAATCGCGCCCGCCACAAGAAACGTGAGCGACCATGCCACCGCCGGACGGAAGTGGGTTTCCAAACCGCCCGCCAGCATGATGAGCAAGCCCTGCCCCACGATGCTCGCAATGCGGTAAAAGGTGCTGCGTATGCCCACATAGAAAGCCTGCTCGGCAGGCGTGAGTGCAAGCATATAAAAGCCGTCGGCCGCAATGTCGTGCGTGGCGCTGCCGAAAGCCATCAGCCACAGCATGGCGAGAGACCACTGCACGTAATGGGGCGCGGGCAGTGAGAGTGCCAGTCCGCCGAGCGCCGCGCCCACCACGAGCTGCATCGCCACTATCCACCACCGCTTCGTGCGCAGGAGGTCGACCACGGGACTCCAAAAGGGCTTTATCACCCAAGGCAGGTAGAGCCACGAGGTGTAGAGTGCAATCTGGGCGTTGGACAGCCCGAGCCGCCCGTACATCACCGTGGCCACCGCCATCACAATCACGTAAGGCACTCCCTCCGCCATATACAGCGAGGGCACCCACAGCCACGGGCTGTGCCGCCGTGACGGCTTAACCGCCGTTCCCTCCTGGTCTGTCCCTAAATCCATCAGTACTTTCCTTTCTCCTTTATATACAAAAAGCGAAGCGGACGGGCGCGGCTTTCCACCTTGCCCGTCCGCTTGCCGGTATTCCGTCGTTTCGCCGCAGACGAAGAGCCGTTTACTTCGCGTAGCTTACCGAGCGCGTCTCGCGTATCACGGTTATCTTCACCTGTCCGGGATAAGTCATCTCGTCCTGTATGCGCCGCGCGATGTCAGAGCTGAGCGTCTCTATCTGCTTGTCGTCAATCTTGTCCGCGCCAACAATCACGCGCAGCTCGCGTCCCGCCTGTATGGCGTAGGTCTTTGTCACGCCGTCATAGCTTGCAGCGATGTTCTCAAGGTCGTTGAGTCGCTTGATGTAGGCCTCCACAATTTCCCTGCGCGCGCCGGGCCGCGCGCCGCTGATGGCGTCGCACACCTGCACGATAGGCGCGAGGAGCGTAGTCATCTCCATCTCGTCGTGGTGCGCCCCGATGGCGTTGACAATCTCAGGCTTCTCCTTGTATTTCTCCGCCAGCTTCGCGCCGTAGAGTGCGTGCGGCAACTCGCTTTCCTCGTCGGGCACCTTGCCGATGTCGTGCAACAGTCCGGCACGCTTCGCCTTCTTCGGGTTGAGTCCCAGCTCCGCCGCCATCACCGAGCAGAGGTTTGCCGTCTCGCGGGCGTGCTGCAGGAGGTTCTGACCGTAGGAAGAGCGGTACTTCATCTTGCCGATGATGCGCACCAGCTCGGGGTGCAGACCGTGCACGCCGAGGTCGATGGCCGTGCGCTTGCCGGTCTCTATGACCTCTTCCTCCACCTGTTTCTTCACTTTCGCCACCACTTCCTCGATGCGGGCCGGGTGTATGCGCCCGTCGGCGATGAGCTGGTGCAGCGCAAGGCGGCAAATCTCGCGGCGCACGGGGTCGAAAGCCGAAATGACGATGGCCTCCGGCGTGTCGTCCACCACAATCTCCACGCCCGTCGCGGCCTCAAGGGCGCGGATGTTGCGGCCCTCGCGGCCGATGATGCGCCCTTTCACCTCATCGTTGTCTATGTGGAAGACGGTGACGCTGTTCTCAATGGCCGTCTCGGTGGCCACACGCTGTATGGTCTGTATGACGATGCGTTTTGCCTCCTTGCCGGCGGTCATCTTCGCGTCGTCCATAATCTCGTTGATGTAGCTTTGCGCGTCGCTGCGTGCCTCGTCGCGCAGCGCGTCGATGAGGTTTTTCTTCGCCTCCTCGGCGGAGAGACCGCTGAGTTCCTCCAGCTTCTCGCACTCTTTTTGGCGGAGCCGCTCCACTTCCTCCTCCTTGCGCTGCAGTGCCTCCTGCTTTCCGGAAAGCCGGTTCTGCGCGTTTTCCAGCTCCTGGCGGCGGCGGGAGAGTTCGTCCTGCCGCTGGTTGAGCCCTATCTCGCGCTGCTTGAGCTTGTTCTCAACCTGCAGAATCTTCTGGTTGCGCTGTTGCACCTCACGCTCCAGCTCGGACTTCTTGTTGAGAAACTTCTCTTTCACCTCAAGCAGTTTCTTCTCCTTGATGACATCCGCCTCCTTGTTGGCGTTGTCTATCATCCGGTTGTATTTCTTTTTAAGCACATATCGGAAGAACGTGTATCCTCCCACCGCGCCGAGGGCCACGCCCAGAAGCGCTATGAATATTTCCAGCATTTATTGGTAGTTGTTAGTAGTTTGGTTCGTTTTATTGTCCGCCCGCCGGGCGGCAGTCCGCCTACTCGCTTTCGTCCGCCCCCTCCGCGTTCTGCGCCTCCGGGGTGTCCTCCGTGCCGTCAAGCAAGGCGGTTATTTCGCCCGACAGCCGCTCCACGGCCTCCGCGTAGGGCTGGGTGTCCCTTGCCTGCTGCAAGGAGCGCGCCTGCACGGCGAAGTCGAGCATAGAGGCGGAGAGAATCTGCTCTTTCATCCCCGGCGAGGGGTACATCCTGCGGTAGCGGCTCAGCGACTCTTCGATGTCGTGCGCCGCCCTGCGGTAGAGTCCCTCCATGTCGCGCGGAACGGTGATGCGGAGCATCTCGCCCCTCACCATCACGTTAATCATCAGTTTGTCACAGCCCTTTTCCATCATTCCCGGTTTTCTGCGGGACGCGGGGCGGCCATCCCGCCGCCGCGCCGCGCTCAGTATATGTCAATCAGCGCGATGCACTTGTCCACCTCGCGTATCAGCTTGGTGAGGCGGTCGCGTGCCTCTTTCACGTCCCCCGCGCCGGCCTCCAGCAGGCGCGCGGTGCGAAGTGTCTCGTAGTCCGCCCGCAGCCGGTCACAGTCCGCCCGCGCGCCGGAAAGCTCGTCCCGGCACGCCGCAAGTTCGCCGGCCAGCTTGTCCGCCCGCCGCCGCTCTTTCCTGTAAGCTCCCATCAACCCCCTCACGAGAGCCTCAAAGTCCCTTAGTCTGGTATCTTCCTGCTGCGTCATAACGATACGCGTCAATCACGCACGCGGCTGCCGCGCCGCTGCTTAGTCCTTGTCGTCGTCCTTGCGTGGCGGCTCTTTCTTCGCAAGCTGCACCACGTTGTACACATACGCCGTCATCCAGTCCGCGCTGTAGCCCAGCTGCTGCTGGTAGCGGCGCACCGAGCGGCACGTCTTCCGCACGCCCTCGTCCTTCCAGTCGTCCTTGGTGAGGATGTCGTTCACGGTCTTCGCCGTGAGGTTGCGCAACGCACCCTTGAGGAAGCCCGGAAGACGGAATTTCCACTTCATCAGGTTGCCCATCAGCATCATCAGGTCCTGCGAGAAGCCCTGGAAGAGGAAAAGGTAGCCGCGCACGTCGTTGGCGTTGCGGCAATGCTTCTTTATGCTTTGGTCTATCTCCTTGAAAAACGTCTCCTCAAGTCCGTACAGCTCCATCAGCATCTTGCGGCAGCGGGCTTTCTCGCCCACGCCGAGCTTGTTGTTGACCGTCGGCACGTGCAAGGTCTGCTTGAAGACGCGCAGGTCGGGCAGCGCGGCGAGGTTGCTTATGCCGAGGTTGGCCGCCATCACCGACTGGTAGTACACGCGTATGAGCGTCATGAAGTCCTCCATGCCGCCCACGCGCGCGCCGCCGGGGGCGTCCGTCTTTTTATTGAACAGTTTTGCCAGTAGTCCCATTAACAATAACGGATTTTAAAGCAAAGGTACAATTTGCCCCCCTAAACGCCAAACATTCACCCCCATTTTGCCCTCCGGCGGCGCAAGGGCGGGGCGGCGGCGCGGCTTTCCGCGCTTTTGCCCTACCTTTGCAGCGCGGCGGCAAGCGCAAATTGCGCCACCCTGCACTGGCATACGCGCAACGCGCCACTTGCGGCACACGCCCGCGCCGGCAGGAGTGCCACACATTATTATATATAGCACGCCCCGCATACGACAAAGCACACGCACGCGCCAAGCGTGCCGCCCCCCCCTCACCCCAAACACACGACCTTATGCCCGAACACAAGCCCGCCCCACTGCTGCTGCTTCCCGGCAGCAAGATAAACATAGGACTCAACGTCGTGGCCCGCCGCCCGGACGGCTACCACGACCTGGAGACAGTGTTCTACCCCATCCCGCTGCGCGACAACCTTGAGATAACCCCCGCGCCGTCCGCCCGCGAGCCGTGGCGGCTCTCACTCGGCGGCATACCCTGCGGCGGGGAGGCGGCGGACAACCTCGTGGTGAGGGTGTACCTCGGACTGGCGGCGGACTACCCGCTGCCACCAGTGGAGATTTTCCTGCGCAAGAACATCCCCTCGGGGGCGGGACTCGGCGGGGGTAGCAGCGACGCGGCCTTTATGATGAAGGGGCTCAACGAGCTCTTCTCGCTCGGCATGACAGAGGAGGAGATGGAACGGAGACTCGCGCGGCTGGGCGCGGACTGCGCCTTTTTCGTGAAAAACCGCCCGGCTTTCGCCACAGGCATAGGCGACCGTCTCTCGCCGCTCGCGCTTTCGCTGGCGGGACGGCACATCGTGCTGGTGAAGCCGCCGGTGCACGTGTCGACGGCGGAGGCCTACGCGGGCGTCACGCCGCACCGTCCGGAGGCTTCGTTGCGCGAGAGCGTGCTGCGCCCCATTGAGGAGTGGCGCGGGACGGTGGAAAACGACTTTGAGCCGAGTGTCTTCGCCCGCCACCCGCAGCTGGCGGCGATAAAGCGGACGCTTTACGACATGGGCGCGCTCTACGCTGCGATGAGCGGCAGCGGCAGCACCGTCTACGGCATTTTCGCCCGTCCGGCGGAGGAGGCGGCGCGGGTATTCGGCGACTGTTTCGTCTACACAAAGCGGCTGGTGTGAGCCGCGGGCGGCGGGAGCAACCGCACCCCAGGCGCAAGGCAAACAAGTCCGCGCGATGCACGCAGACACGCGCAAGGCACGCCGCCGCAAACAAGAAAAAAACACAGCAAGTGATATACTATTTCACCGGAACGGGCAACTCGCTGCGCGCCGCCGTACGGCTCGCCGACCTGCTGCGCCTTCCGCCGCCCGTGGCGATGACCGGCGGCGGCGGGGAGGTGCTATCCGCAGCGGCGGCCGACGTGGAGAAAGTTTTTGTCTTCCCCGTCTACGCGTGGGGACTGCCGTCGCCCGTGGCGGACTTCATCCGCCAGCTGCCCGCGCCGCAGTCAGAGGAGGCGGCGCGGGTGCGTGCCGTGCTGACCTGCGGCGACGACACCGGTCTGACGGACAGGCTGCTTGCCCGCGCCCTCACACGCCGCGGCTACAAGCTCGCCGCCGTCTACGCCGTGAGAATGCGCAACACGTACGTCTCGCTGCCGGGCTTCGACACCGACGACGCGGACACCGCGCGGCGCAAGGAGGAGCAGTTCGGGCCGCGCATGGCGCACATTGCCGACGCGCTGGCCAAAGGCAAGCCCGCCGCAAAGGGGGAGGCGCTGCACGGCGCGTGCGCCTGGGCGAAGAGCCGGGTGCTGCGCCCGCTCTTCGGGCTTTTCCTCACAAGTCCGCGCCGCTTCCGCGCCGACGCGGCACGCTGCACACGCTGCGGACGCTGCGCCAAGGCGTGCCCGCAGCACAACGTGAGCCTCAGCCCCGGCGGGACACCGGAGTGGAGCGGCACGTGCGCGCACTGCCTAGCGTGCTACCACGCCTGTCCGCGCCACGCCATAAGCGACGGACCTTTCACACGGGGCAAGGGGCAGGTGCGCGTCACCACTTTTTAGAGCAGCCGCCGCGCCGGGGCGCGTGCGGATTTGCTAACTTTGCCGCCCGCCGCCACTCCCGTGGCGGGAGTTTATCAAGGAAAAGACAACAGACAAACAAAACTTTTGGAGGTACACAGAAATGGGAAACGAATGGTTTGAGTGCAAGGTGAAGTATGAAAAGACGATGGAGAACGGACTGGTGAAGAAAGTCACCGAGCCCTACCTTGTCGACGCGCTGAGCTTCACCGAGGCCGAGCGCCGCATCATTGAGGAGATAACGCCGTACATGACGGGAGAGTTTCAGGTGAGCGACATCAAGCGCGCCCGCTACGCCGAGATCTTCGAGAGCACGGACGAGAGCGCCGACCGCTTCTTCCGCGCCAAGCTGGTGTTTGTGACGCTTGACGAGAAAAGCGGAAAGGAGAAGAAGACCTCGCAGAACGTGCTGGTGCAGGCGGCTGACCTGCGCGACTCGGTGAAACGCCTTGACGAGGGGATGAAAGGCTCGATGCTTGACTACATCATCTCCTCGGTGACGGAAACCGCCATTATGGACGTCTACCACTACGAGCAGGCGAAACCGGGCACGGAGAAGCCCGAGTACGAGAAATAAAAGCCCCGCGCGGACACGCCACCGTCGCGCTGCCTCCCGCCAAACGCGGAGGCGGCGCGGCAAACCGTAATGAAAGGAAAAAGCACACATTCAATGGTTCACCTTGAAGAAATAAAAAGCACACTGCTGCCGGGCGTGGAGCTGGTGGCGGTGTCGAAGTTCCACCCCGCCGCGCTCGTGGCGGAGGCATACGCCCTCGGACAGCGCGTCTTCGGCGAAAGCCGCGTGCAGGAGCTGAGGGAGAAACGCGAGTCGCTGCCCGCCGACATAGAGTGGCATTTCATAGGCCACCTGCAGCCCAACAAGGTGAAGTACATCGCGCCTTACATCTCGCTCATACACGCCGTGGACAGCGCGAAGCTGCTGCGCGAGATTGACCGCCAGGGGCGCAAGTGCGGCCGCGCCATACCGTGCCTGCTCGAGCTGCGCGTGGCGCGTGAGGAAACGAAGTACGGACTGACGCCGGACGAGTGCCGCGCCCTGCTTGAGGAGGGCGAGTGGCGCGGTATGGAGGGCGCGCGCATAGACGGCGTAATGTGCATGGCCTCAAACACGGACGACATGGAGGCCGTGCGGGGGGAATTTGCCACGGCACGCCGCTTCTTTGACGAGTGCAAGGAGCGTTTCTTCGCCGGCGAGCCGCACTTCCGCCACCGCTCGTGGGGCATGTCGCACGACTACCCCGTAGCCATGGAGGAGGGCGCCACCCTCGTGCGCGTGGGTACGGCCATTTTCGGCGAAAGGCAGTAAAACGGGGAACACCAACGGCACAAACGCCCGCCGCACCGCCCGCCCGGCACATTTGGGGGGCAGAGCTTTAAAGCGGCGGAGCCATTTTCACATTTGTCACTTTTCCGGCGCATTTTCAAGCAAAATGACAAAATGAGGGTCGGGGCAGATTTAACATTCCGGCACCCCGCCGGAGGCGGAAACGGGCTTCGTCGCGACACGCCGCCGACCTGTAGCGCCGATGCCGTGGCACCTTGAAGGCCAAGCCGCACTTCAGTGACGGGGTACCGCGGTACTTTGTGGCCCAAGTGCAGGCGTTTTGGAACGTAAGTGCCTGAAAATCAATATAGGCAAAAATAAAGGGACATTCCTCGCGGGA
>CAVGTC010000048.1:0-18150 GCA_963632255.1 Lachnospiraceae bacterium
GAGTACCACGGTATCACGTGGGCCAAGTGCAGGCGTTTTGACACGTAAGTGGCTGAAAATCAATATAGGCAAAAATATAGGGACATTCCTCGCGGGATGTCCCTTTCTTGTAGCACAAAGATAATACATTTTCGGGCGATTCCCAAATGTGTTAAATCCGGCGCAATTTTTCAGGATGTCACTTTTAATGCCGTTTTTCTGTCATTTTGATTTTCGGCGACTGCGTTTGCACTGGCATATTCTTGCCATTCCCTCACCGGCATTTCGCCACAGGGCCGTTGCCAACAATCCGTTGTCGTTTTAGCCCTCCGTCAAGCGCCACAAACGGATAAAGCACAGCGCATTCGCGCCGATGCGTGAAGAGAGGAAACGGGGGAGCGGTGACACACTTTGTGGCCCGCCTCAATCCTCCACGCCCGCAAAGCGGAGAAACTCGCCGTAGTCGCGTATATAATCGTCCTCGCAATATGGGTGGCTGGCCAACACGAGGCAGATGCTGCCGGAAGAGAAACCGCCCTCCGAGGCCCAGACACCGGGCGGTATGTGCAGCCCCTGGTAAGGGCGGTTGAGCGTGACGACACGCCGCTCGCGCCCGTCGTCAAGCGACACCTCAAAGCTGCCCGACGCGGCCACGATGAACTGGTGGCACTCGCGGTGGGCGTGCGCGCCGCGGCTGGCGCCGGCGGGGATGTCGTACAAATAGAAGACTCGGCGCACGGGGAAAGGCACATGCACGCCGGGGTATACATAAGTGAGGTTGCCCTCCGCGTGGTGGAACTTGGGCAGCTGCGTCAGGACGCAGCCATCCAACGTCACTTCCCGCTGTGTCCCCTCTGCTGCTTTGCCCATAGCTTGAACTCGTTGTAGTTTTCAATATAGTCGCCCTCGTCATACTCGGTGGACGAGAGGACAAGCGCGAGGGAGTTGGTGGTGAAATTGGTCATGCGGCGCCACGTGCCGGCCGGCACGTACACCGCCCGGTAAGAGCGGTTGAGCTGGTAGGTGACGGAGGCGACGCCGTCGTCAAGCACCACGTCAAACGAGCCGGAAAGCGCGATGATGAGTTCCTGCGTCTCACGCAGCGCATGCTCGCCGCGGTCGCGCCCGCCCGGCACGTCGTATATCCAGTACACGCGGCGTATGGCGAACGGCACTTCCTTGCATTCCTCTATAAAGGACAGGTTGCCCCGTTCGTCCGCCACCTGCGGGAGGTCTATTATGCGGCTGCCAGCACTCATACTTGATACAAAGTTGCGGAAAAGCGCGTGAAAAAAGGGAGTCCCGCAGCGAAAACATCACTGCGGGACTCCCGTCAACCATTATTTCGCGGAAAAGCCGCGCGGGGATTTGCTTACGCCTCGGCGTTCTCCTCCTCTGCCGCTTCCTCCTGCATCTTCTCTGCCTGCAGGCGCTCGTACTCCTCACGGTCGCCCACGATGATGCGGTTGAACTCGCGGAGGCCGGTGCCGGCGGGGATGAGGTGACCGCAAATCACGTTCTCCTTCATACCCTCGAGGTAGTCGGTCTTGCCACTGATTGCGGCTTCGTTGAGCACCTTGGTGGTCTCCTGGAAGGAGGCGGCGGACATAAAGCTCTTGGTCTGCAAGGCAGCACGCGTGATGCCCTGGAGTATCTGCGTGGAGGTGGCTGCCATCGCGTCGCGCACCTTGACGAGCTTGAGGTCGCGGCGCTTGAGCTGTGAGTTCTCGTCGCGCAGCTTGCGCGCGGTGACAATCATACCTTTCTTCATGTTCTCGCTGTCGCCTGCGTCAACCACGACTTTCTTGCCCCAGATGCGGTCGTTCTCCTCGGCAAAGTCGAGTTTGTCGACAATCTGCTGCTCAAGGAAGCGCGTATCGCCCGGCTCGTTGATTTGAACCTTGCGCATCATCTGGCGCACAATCACCTCGAAGTGCTTGTCGTTGATTTTCACGCCCTGCAGGCGGTACACATCCTGCACCTCGTTGACGATGTACTCCTGCACGGCGGTGGGTCCCTGGATGGCAAGGATGTCACTCGGGGTGATGGAGCCGTCGGAAAGCTGCGTGCCGGCACGCACGAAGTCGTTTTCCTGCACGAGAATCTGCTTGGAGAGGGGCACGAGGTATTTCTTCACCTCACCCAGCTTGGAGGTGACGATAATCTCGCGGTTGCCGCGCTTCACGGCTCCCATGCTTATCTCGCCGTCGATTTCGCTCACCACGGCGGGGTTGCTCGGGTTGCGGGCCTCGAAGAGCTCCGTCACACGGGGGAGACCACCGGTGATATCACCGGCCTTGCCCACGACACGCGGAATCTTGATGAGGACATCACCCGCGTTGAGCTTCTGGCCGTCCTCCACCGCAATGTGGCCGTTGATGGGGAAGCTGTAATTGCGTACTATCTCGCCGGACTCGGTGACGATGTGGGCGGTCGGGACGCGCGACTTCTCACGCGACTCTATCACGATGCGCTCACGCAGACCGGTGGCGTCGTCCTCCTCAACACGGTAGGTGACACCCTCAATCACGTCCTCAAACTTGATGACACCCGCGCTCTCGGTGACAATCACCGCGTTGAACGGATCCCACTTGGCGATGACTGTGCCTTTCTTCACCTTGTCGCCGTCATGCACAAAGAGCTGTGAGCCATAGGGCACATTCTGGCTGGAAAGCACGATGCCCGTGTTTTCGTCCACGAAACGCACCTCAGCCAGACGACCCACGACAACCATTCCGGCTGTCCCGTCGTCGTTGGTGGTGTCAACGGTCTTGAGCTCGTCAAACTCGAGGCGGCAGTCGCTCTTGGCCACGATGGTGGCGTTGGCGGCGGCGTTGGACGCGATACCGCCGGCGTGGAAGGTACGGAGGGTAAGCTGCGTACCCGGTTCGCCGATGGACTGCGCGGCGATGACACCGACGGCCTCGCCCTTCTGCACCATGCGGCTGGTGGCGAGGTTGCGGCCGTAGCACTTCTTGCACACGCCGTGCTTGCTTTCGCACGTGAGCACCGAACGTATCTCGACGCTCTCAATGGGCGAAGCCTCTATCTCGGCAACAATGGGCTCGGTGATTTCCTCACCCGCTGCCACGATGAGCTTGCCGGTGGTGGGGTGTATGATGTCGTGAACGGACACGCGGCCCAGGATACGCTCGCCAAGGGAGGAGATGACTTCGTCTCCGTCCTTCAAGGCCGTGCAGACAAGTCCGCGCAGCGTGCCGCAGTCATCCTCAGTGATAATCACGTCGTGCGACACATCCACGAGACGGCGGGTGAGGTAACCTGCGTCGGCCGTCTTCAGGGCAGTGTCGGCAAGACCCTTGCGCGCGCCGTGGGTGGAGATGAAGTACTCGAGCACGGACATACCCTCCTTGAAGTTGGAGAGGATAGGGTTCTCGATAATCTGGGCACCCTCGGCGCCGGCTTTCTGGGGCTTTGCCATAAGTCCGCGCATACCGGCGAGCTGGGCAATCTGGTCGGCCGAACCACGGGCACCGGAGTCAAGCATCATGAAGACGGCATTGAAGCCCTGGTCGGCCTCGGTCATCTGCTTCATGAGGGTATCCTTCAAGTCCTTGTTGACGTGCGTCCAGGTATCAATCACCTGGTTGTAACGCTCCTTGTCGGTGATGAAGCCCATGTTGTAGTTCATCGTGATCTGCTCGATCTCGTCGTTGCCGCGCTGCACGATGTCCACTTTTTCTTTCGGGATGATGATGTCGTCGAGGTTGAACGACAGGCCACCCTCGTAGGCCTTGCGGTAGCCAAGGTTCTTGATGCCGTCAAGGAAGTCGCAGGCACGCGCCATACCGACGGTTTTGATGACCTTGGTGATGATGTCGCGCAGGGACTTCTTGGAAATGACGGTATTGACGAAACCGCACTCGTCGGGGATTATCTCGTTGACGATGACGCGTCCCACGGAAGTCTCGACGATGTGCTTCACCTTGGCGCCGGTCTCGTCAATGTCGTCCACCATCACCTTGACGGGGGCGTGCACGTCAACGCGCTTCTCGTTGAAAGCCACGACGGCTTCCTCGGGACCGTAGAAGGTGAGTCCGCTTCCTTTTGCGCCGGGACGCAGCTTGGTGATGTAGTACAGTCCAAGCACCATATCCTGCGAAGGCACGGTGATAGGCGCGCCGTTGGCGGGGTTGAGGATGTTGTGGCTCTGCAGCATCAGCATCTGCGCCTCGAGTATGGCCTCGTTGCTGAGCGGGAGGTGCACCGCCATCTGGTCGCCGTCGAAGTCGGCGTTGAACGCCGTACAGGCCAGGGGGTGCAGCTGGATGGCCTTGCCCTCAATCATCTTGGGCTGGAAAGCCTGGATACCGAGACGGTGAAGTGTCGGGGCACGGTTGAGCAGTACGGGGTGTCCCTTCATCACGTGCTCGAGTATGTCCCAAATCACCGGCTCGCGGCGGTCGACAATCTTCTTCGCGCTCTTCACCGTCTTGACGATGCCGCGCTCGATGAGCTTGCGGATGACAAACGGCTTGTAGAGCTCGGCGGCCATCAGCTTGGGCAGACCGCACTCACCCATCTTAAGCTCGGGACCGACGACGATAACCGAACGGGCGGAGTAGTCGACACGCTTACCGAGGAGGTTCTGGCGGAAACGTCCGGCCTTACCTTTGAGGGAGTCGGAAAGCGACTTGAGGGGACGGTTGCTGTCGCTCTTCACTGCCGAACTCTTGCGCGAGTTGTCGAAAAGGCTGTCAACAGCCTCTTGAAGCATACGCTTCTCGTTGCGCAGGATGACTTCGGGAGCCTTTATCTCAATGAGTCTCTTAAGGCGGTTGTTGCGGATGAGCACACGACGGTAGAGGTCGTTGAGGTCGGAAGTGGCGAAGCGCCCGCCGTCCAGCGGTACAAGCGGACGGAGGTCGGGCGGGGTCACGGGGATGATTTTCATTATCATCCACTCAGGCTTGTTGCGGTCGCGGCTCGAGCGGAACGACTCTACCACCTGCAGACGCTTGAGGGCCTCGTTCTTGCGCTGCATGGAGGAGTCGGAGTTGGCGCGGTCGCGCAACTCATAGGAAAGGCTGTCAAGGTCGATGCGGCGGAGCATGTCATAAACAGCCTCGGCACCCATCTTGGCGATGAACTTGTTGGGGTCGCTGTCGTCAAGATACTGGTTGTCCTTCGGCAACTTCTTGAGCAGGTCGAGGTACTCGTCCTCGGTAAGGAGGTCTTTCTCCGCCACCTCGTCAGCAAGCACACCGGGCTGTATCACCACATAGCGCTCGTAGTAGATGATGGAGTCGAGCTTCTTTGTGGGGAGGCCGAGGAGGTAGCCCATCTTGTTGGGGAGCGAACGGAAATACCAGATGTGTGCCACGGGCACGACAAGCTGTATGTGCCCGGCACGCTCGCGGCGCACTTTCTTCTCCGTCACTTCCACGCCGCAGCGGTCGCAGACGATGCCTTTGTAACGGATGCGCTTGTACTTTCCGCAGTGGCACTCGTAGTCCTTCGTCGGACCGAAAATGCGCTCGCAGAAAAGACCGTCACGCTCGGGCTTGTACGTGCGGTAGTTTATGGTTTCGGGCTTCAGCACCTCACCATAGGAGTTTGCCTGTATTTCCTCAGGGGAGGCGAGGCCTATGGTGATTTTCGTGAAGTTGGTCCTTATCTTGTTTTCTCTTTTAAAAGCCATGTTTCTTGGTTTGGTTGACAGTTTGGAAATTCAAGTGTGAGAGGTTTCCCGCCGCCCGCGCCTTCCCGCCGGAAAAGCTGGGGCTCTGACGGCAGGCACCAACTTCAGTCTTATTCGAGGGAGATGCTCAGACCCAGGCCGCGCAGCTCGTGCAGCAACACGTTGAGAGACTCGGGGATGCCCGGGGTGGGCATCGTGTCACCCTTGACGATGGCCTCGTAGGCCTTGGCGCGTCCGGTGACATCGTCTGACTTGATGGTGAGTATCTCCTGCAGCACATGCGAAGCGCCGAACGCCTCGATTGCCCAAACCTCCATCTCTCCGAAACGCTGACCGCCGAACTGGGCTTTACCGCCGAGGGGCTGCTGCGTGATGAGAGAGTACGGACCGATGGAGCGCGCGTGCATCTTGTCCTCAACCATATGGCCGAGTTTTAGCATATAGGTCACGCCCACAGTAGCTTTCTGGTCGAACGCCTCGCCCGTGCCTCCATCGTAAAGCTGCATGGAGCAGTAACGGGGCAGGCCGGCCTTGTCAGTCCACTCGCAAAGGTCTTCAAGTTTCGCACCGTCAAAAATGGGGGTGGCGAACTTCACGCCGAGCTTGCGGCCGGCCGCACCGAGCACAGCCTCGAATATCTGGCCGAGGTTCATACGTGAAGGCACACCCAGCGGGTTGAGCACGATGTCAACCGGCGTACCATCGGCAAGGAACGGCATATCCTCCTGACGCACAATCTTGGAGACAATACCCTTGTTGCCGTGACGGCCGGCCATCTTGTCGCCAACGCCAATCTTACGCTTCTTGGCAATGTAGACCTTGGCCTGCTGTATAATGCCGGAGGGCAGCTCGTCACCTATGGTGATGTTGAACTTGCGGCGCTTCAGCGCAGCGTCCATTTGGTTGTACTTCTTCAAGTAGTTTACGACAAGCAGGCGTACGAGCTGGTTGGTGTGGTCGTCCTCTGTCCAGCCGCGCAGCTCAATGGAGGCATAGTCGAGCGTGGAGAGGACGGACTTGGCAAACTTCGCGCCCTTGGCGATAACCTCGGAGCCGATATTGTCCTTCACGCCCTGCGAAACCTTGTCGCTCACGAGGGCGAGGAGCTTGTCAACCATGATGCCTTTCAGCTCGCCGGTCTCTTTTTCGAACTCTTCGTCCAGCTTCTGCAACGTGACCTTGTCGGCCGCCTTCGAGCTGCGGTTTTTCTGCACACGCGCGAAAAGGCGGCGGTTGATAACCACACCGGCCAGGGAGGGGTTGGCCTTAAGGGACGCGTCTTTCACATCACCAGCCTTGTCACCGAAGATGGCACGAAGCAGTTTCTCCTCAGGCGTGGGGTCGCTCTCACCCTTAGGCGTAATCTTTCCTATAAGTATGTCGCCGGGCACGACACGCGCGCCGATGCGGATAATTCCGTTGTCGTCCAACTCCTTCGTGGCATCCTCGCTCACATTGGGGATGTCGTTGGTGAACTCCTCCATGCCGCGCTTCGTCTCGCGAACCTCAAGGGAGAACTCGTCAACGTGTACGGAGGTGAGGATGTCCTCGCGCACCATACGCTCGTTAAGCACAATGGCATCCTCGTAGTTGTATCCCTTCCAGGGCATGTACGCCACAAGGAGGTTGCGACCAAGTGCCAGCTCGCCGTCCTCGGTGGCATAGCCCTCGGTAAGTATGTCACCGGCCTTGACACGCTGCCCCTTGCTGCAAATGGGACGGAGGTCAATGGTCATGTTCTGGTTGGTACGGCGGAACTTGGGGATTTCATACTCCTTTACGTTGGAGTCGAAGCTAACGAAGTCCTCCTCCTCCGTACGGTCGTAAGCGATACGGATAGTGGTAGCGTCCACAAACTCTATCACGCCGTCGCCCTCCGCTGTAATCATCGTGCGGGAATCCTCGCAGACCTGCTTCTCTATGCCGGTTCCGACGATAGGAGCCTCACTGCGGATGAGGGGGACAGCCTGACGCATCATGTTGGAACCCATCAGCGCGCGGTGGGCGTCGTCGTGCTCAAGGAATGGGATAAGCGAAGCGGCTATGGAGGCAATCTGCTGCGGCGCCACGTCCATCAGCTCCACCTTTGCAGGCGGAACGACAGGATAGTCGGCATCCTGGCGGCACTTGACGACCTTACGGATGAACGTGCCGTCGTCGTTCAGCGGCGCGTTGCCCTGACCGATGATTTTGCCCTCTTCCTCCTCGGCGGAGAGGTATACCACATCCTCGTTGTTGAGGTCGACAACAGAGTTCTCCACCTTGCGGTATGGGGTCTCGATAAAACCGAGTCCGTCAATTTTAGCGTACACGCAAAGGGAGGAGATAAGACCGATGTTAGGTCCCTCAGGAGACTCAATCGGGCAAAGGCGACCGTAGTGGGTGTAGTGTACATCGCGAACCTCAAAACCCGCACGCTCACGCGACAGACCGCCAGGACCGAGCGCGGAGAGACGGCGCTTATGCGTCACCTCTGCCAGCGGGTTGGTCTGGTCCATGAACTGCGACAGGGCGTTCGTTCCGAAGAAAGAGTTGATGACACTGGAAATGGTCTTCGCGTTGATAAGGTCGGTCGGGGTGAACACCTCATTGTCACGCACGTTCATTCGCTCACGGATGGTGCGGCTCATACGCGCGAGACCAATGGCAAACTGGTTGCTAAGCTGCTCTCCGACGGTGCGGACGCGACGATTGCTCAGGTGGTCGATATCATCAACCGTTGCCTTGGAGTTGATAAGCTCGACAAGGTACTTGATAATCTCTATAATGTCCTCGCGGGTCAACACACGCACATCCATCTCCGTGGACAGATTGAGCTTCTTGTTGATGCGGTAGCGCCCGACCTCGCCAAGGTCGTAACGTTTCTCCGAGAAGAAAAGGTTATTGATGACCTCACGTGCCGACGCGTCATCAGCGGGATCGGCATTACGCAGCTGCCGGTAGATGTAAAGCACCGCCTCCTTCTCAGAGTTGGAGGGGTCTTTCTGCAACGTGTTGAATATAATAGAGTAGTCTGAAGCCGAAGCCTCCTCATAGTGTACGAGGATGCTCTGCGCGCCGGAGTCTATTATGTCCTGAATGTGGTCGGCACTAATCACGGTCTCACGGTCAAGCACCATTTCGTTGCGCTCAATGGAAACCACCTCACCGGTGTCCTGGTCAACGAAGTCTTCCACCCAACTCTTAAGCACACGCGAAGCGAGCTTGCGACCTACGACCTTTTTCAAGGAAGTCTTATTGACCTTAACCTCCTCGGCAAGGTCAAATATCTGGAGGATGTCCTTATCCGTCTCAAAGCCAATGGCACGCAAAAGCGTCGTGACAGGCAACTTCTTCTTGCGGTCAATGTAGGCGTACATCACATTGTTGATGTCCGTCGCGAACTCAATCCACGATCCCTTGAACGGTATGATGCGCGCGGAGTAGAGCTGCGTGCCGTTGGCGTGGATGCTCGACCCGAAGAACACGCCCGGGGAGCGATGCAACTGCGACACAACTACGCGCTCGGCACCGTTGATGATAAACGTTCCGTTAGCCGTCATGTAAGGGATGGGGCCAAGGAATACATCCTGCACCACCGTGTCAAAATCCTCGTGATCGGGGTCTGTACAATACAGCTTGAGCTTCGCTTTGAGGGGCACACTGTAAGTCAGCCCGCGCTCAAGACACTCCTGAATGGTGTAGCGCGGCTCGTCTATGTAATAGTCAAGAAACTCCAATACAAAGTTATTGCGAGTGTCCGCGATGGGGAAATTCTCGGCAAAGACTTTGTACAGACCGTCATTCTTGCGCAGTTCGCTGGGAGTATCGAGCTGGAGAAAATCCTTGAAAGACTTTAGCTGCACGTCCAAGAAATCGGGATAAGGCATCGGATTCTTGACGGAAGCAAAGTTTACTCTTTGGTTGATGACTCTGGAAGACATTCGTCGTTAGTGTAGGTGGGGTGAAAGAAATCTGTTGTTTGGAAGTATAGACACAAAAAGGTTATGAACCTTCTACCAGAAGATTCATAACCATATCCCGTAGTATCGGGGGAAATCCTTATGCGATCTCTACCTCGGCACCAGCCTCCTCAAGAGCCTTCTTGAGAGCCTCTGCCTCTTCCTTGGCAACGCCTTCCTTCAGCTTGCTGGGAGCGCCGTCAACGAGATCTTTAGCCTCCTTCAGTCCAAGACCGCAAGCCTCCTTCACAGCCTTAACGACCTGAAGCTTGGCTGCGCCTGCGCTCTTCAGCACAACGTCGAAAGAAGTCTTCTCCTCAGCGGCGGCAGCGCCACCTGCGGCGGGAGCAGCAACAGCCACAGCAGCAGCTGCGGGCTCAATGCCGTACTCGTCCTTGAGGACAGTTGCCAACTCGTTTACTTCCTTTACAGTCAAGTTTACCAACTCTTCTGCGATAGCTTTGATATCTGCCATTTTCGTAATGTATTTTTTCGTTTGTGATTACTGGTTTGTGGGTTGAACCGCTATGCGGCCCAGATTATTCGGGGCGTTCGCCCAAAGTTTTCAGCACGCCGTGGATGGTGTTGCCACCGCTCTGGAGAGCCGAAATGACGTTCTTCGCAGGAGACTGCAGCAAAGCCACGATATCTGCGATAACCTCGTTCTTGCTCTTGATGGCGCAA
Organism: Lachnospiraceae bacterium; assembly: GCA_963632255.1. Lineage (GTDB taxonomy): Bacteria > Bacteroidota > Bacteroidia > Bacteroidales > Bacteroidaceae > Alloprevotella. The sequence continues at coordinate 10,267 of CAVGTC010000048.1, forward strand.
AGCGCGTCAAGCTGGTCAGCACCTACATAGAAGCCCTCCTCAGCGTAAGCGGCCTTAAGCGCGGGCACGCCGTCCTTACCCGCCTCCTTAATCAGCTTGGCGGGAACATTTGCCGTAGCGCAGAAGAACACAGCGGTAGTGCCTTTCAAGCTGCCGTAAAGCGGAGAAAAATCAGTCTCAGCGCCTTCGAATGCCTGATGAAGGAGCGTGTTCTTCACCACCATCATCTTAATGCCAGCCTTGAAGCACTTGCGACGGAGGTCGCTCGTCTTCTCAGCGTTCATACCCGCAACATCCACAAGGTAGAAATGGGGGTACTCGCCCAGCGTAGCACCAATATGCTCAATTACCTTAGCTTTATCTTCCTTTCTCATGATTCAAAATGCAGTTTAGACTTCATCCACAGATTTCGGGTCAACCTTTATGCCCCGGCTCATAGTAGAGGAAAGATAAATACTCTTCATATATGTACCCTTAGCAGCGGTGGGCTTAAGCTTCACGATTGTAGCAATAAACTCCTTGGCGTTGCCAAAGATCTGCTCGGGCGTGAACGACACCTTACCGATGGAAGTGTGTACGATACCCGTCTTATCAACCTTGAAGTCAATCTTACCCTGCTTAACCTCGCGAACAGCCTTGGCGACATCCATTGTCACCGTACCGCTCTTGGGGTTAGGCATAAGACCGCGCGGCCCGAGCACACGACCCAGCGCACCAATCTTACCCATAATGGCGGGCATTGTGATTATCACATCAATGTCAGTCCAACCACCCTTAATCTTAGCGATATACTCGTCAAGACCTACATAGTCAGCACCGGCTTCCTTTGCGGCAGCCTCCTGATCGGGGGTGCAGAGGCAGAGTACGCGAACCGTCTTACCCGTACCGTTGGGAAGAGACACCACACCGCGAACCATTTGGTTAGCCTTGCGGGGGTCAACACCCAAACGCACGTCAATATCAACGGAAGCGTCAAACTTGGTGGTGGAAATCTCCTTCACCAAGGCTGCAGCCTCTTTAAGCGTGTAAGCCTTCCCCGCTTCAATCTTGTCAGCTACCGACTTCTGGTTTTTTGTCAGTTTACTCATTTGTCAAATTGAAGTTTTAAAGTTATTCTCCGGGGAAGTCACCCTTAACCGTTATGCCCATACTGCGGGCAGTGCCAGAAACAAGACGCATTGCAGCCTCCACCGTAAAGCAGTTCAAGTCGGGCATCTTATCCTCAGCGATAGCCTTTACCTGATCCCAAGTGAGCTCTGCCACCTTGGTACGGTTAGGCTGCGCCGATCCGCTCTTCTTTTTGGCTGCTTCCAGCAATTGGATTGCCACAGGAGGGGTCTTTACGATGAACGTAAACGACTTGTCATTGTAATATGTGATGACAACAGGCAACACCTTGCCCGCCTTTTCCTGAGTTCTGGCGTTGAACTGCTTGCAGAAATCCATTATATTGATACCCTTCGAGCCCAAAGCGGGACCTACGGGAGGAGATGGATTTGCAGCGCCGCCCTTAATCTGTAACTTGATTAATCCAGCAACTTCTTTAGCCATTGTTATAATTGAATTTTGATATTTGCGAAGGCTTCGGCACGTAACAACACCTATTCCTTCTCAACCTGCATAAAGCCCAAGTCAAGTCCAGTGACCCTACCGAAAACTTTCACGTTAACGGTGACTTTCTTCTTCTCCTCGTCCACCTTGTCGATGACACCGGAGAAGCCGCTGAACGGGCCGTCCGTAACTTTGACATTCTCTCCCGGCATGTAAGGTATCTCGACTTCAAGAGGCTCCGCCTCCAACTCGTCCGCCTTACCAAGGATACGGTTCACTTCAGCCTCACGCAACGGGGTGGGATTGTCCATCCCCCCCAGGAAGCCCAAAACATTGGGCGTGTTGCGCAGCTCGTGGATAGTCTCACCGACCAGCCTCGCCTCCACCAGCACATAGCCAGGCAGATAATTACGTTCTTTAATGACACGCTTCGACCCGCGAACCTGGACAACCTTTTCGGTAGGGATGAGTACTTGCGAAACATGACCGCCGAGGCGGCCATTCTTGATTTCTGCGTCTATGTACTCCTTTACCTTGGCTTCCTTTCCGCTTACAGCACGCAAAACGTACCAAGACATTTCAGCCTGTGCCATTTCAGAATTAAATTTGAGGGTAAATCAGTTGCATCAACGACTCGAACACCGTATCCATAAGGAACACCACAATTGCTATGACGATGGAAGCTGTGAGCACAACAATTGCGCTGTGAGTCAGTTCCCGCCGGGAAGGCCAAGTGGTCTTATGCGACAGTTCTTCGTATGAATCCTTGCAGCTCGCAATTAGTTTCTTAAACATATACGTATCTGTTAGCACGGGAAGAGAGGCTCGAACTCCCGACACCTGGTTTTGGAGACCAGTGCTCTACCAACTGAGCTATTCCCGTAGGAAGCAGGACTCGCGCCTCGCTATAAACGCGCCGCGATGTCCTGCTTATGATACATCTTAGGCTATACGCCCCGTTCGGGGAGTATTAGTCAAGGATCTCGGTAATCTGACCAGAACCAACCGTACGACCACCCTCGCGGATAGCGAAGCGAAGACCTACGTTGATTGCCACAGCGTAGATGAGCTCTACTGTGATCTCCACGTTGTCGCCCGGCATCACCATCTCTGTACCCTCGGGGAGGTGAATCTCACCCGTGCAGTCCATCGTGCGGAGATAGAACTGGGGACGGTACTTGTTGCCGAACGGAGTGTGACGACCACCCTCCTCTTTCTTCAGCACGTAGATGGAAGCCTTGAACTTCTTGTGCGGAGTGATAACGCCCGGGTGGGTGATTACCATACCACGCTTAACCTCAGCCTTGTCAATACCACGGAGGAGAAGACCTACATTATCGCCAGCCTCGCCCTCGTCAAGAATCTTGCGGAACATCTCAACGCCGGTAACAACCGACTTCTTGTCCTCGCCAAGACCGAGAATCTGAACCTCATCGCCAACCTTAACGATACCGGTCTCCACACGCCCCGTGGCAACAGTACCACGACCGGTGATGGAGAAGACATCCTCAACAGGCATAAGGAAAGGCTTATCCTTGTCGCGAACCGGCTCCTGAATCCAGGTGTCGACAGCGTTCATCAGCTCCATTACAGAATCCTCCCACTTTGCAACGCCGTTGAGTGCGCCGAGCGCAGAACCGCGGATGATGGGCGTGTCCTCCTCAAACTCATACTGGCTGAGAAGCTCATTCATCTCCATCTCCACAAGCTCAAGCATCTCCTCGTCCTCGACCATGTCGCACTTGTTGAGGAAGACAACCAAGCGGGGAACGTTCACCTGACGTGCGAGAAGGATGTGCTCGCGGGTCTGGGGCATCGGACCGTCCGTTGCAGCAACCACGATGATAGCGCCATCCATCTGAGCGGCACCAGTTACCATGTTCTTCACATAGTCGGCGTGACCCGGGCAGTCCACGTGAGCATAGTGACGCTTCTCAGTCTCATACTCGATGTGGGCGGTGTTGATGGTGATACCACGCTCCTTCTCCTCGGGTGCGTTGTCAATCTGGTCGAAAGACTTCACATCCTCACCCGTGCCGAGACGTTCGTGGAGCACCTTGGAGATGGCAGCGGTCAAAGTGGTCTTACCGTGGTCAACGTGACCGATCGTACCGATATTAACATGCGGTTTGGTACGTTCAAATTTCTCTTTAGCCATAGCTGATTATTGTTTGTAGATTTTCTTTCCCGTCCAAAAAGGAGAGCTGTTAGTGAGACTTGAACTCACGACCTCTTCCTTACCAAGGAAGTGCTCTACCGCTGAGCTATAACAGCAAAAAATGTGAGCGGAAGACGGGGCTCAAACCCGCGACCCCCAGCTTGGAAGGCTAGTGCTCTATCGACTGAGCTACTTCCGCATAATGTACAATCACTGTACACCGAACAAGGTGGGTGGTGATGGATTCGAACCACCGAAGGCGTAAGCCAGCAGATTTACAGTCTGCCCCATTTGGCCACTCTGGTAACCACCCTTTCCAAGTTCTCCCGAGTAGACCTTATGGACTGTTGCGGGGCGTTTCCTTGAAACGGATGCAAAGGTAGACATTATTTTTTTCGTTCCAAACAAATGCAAGTTTTTTTTGCCCTAACATCCCCCAAACGCCACACAGGCAGCGACACACATTATATATATATAGGGACTACAAGGCGGCTCCAAAGGGCAAAAACGCACGGAGGAACGACGGGCTGCGGGAAACCATTCCGTAAAAAAGGCACTTGCACCCCCGATACGGGTAACGCACGGGGACTGCGGGAAGCCTATCTTTGCAAAAGGACAACGGAACCCCGCCACAAACGTATGGACATCAGAAAAACAATGGCAGCCGTCTGCATATCCGCAGTGGCTTCCGCGACAACACTTAACGCACAGACAATGGACAACGCACTCACGCAAAAGGAACAGGCTATCGTCACCCTCGCCGCTTTTGAGGCGAAAGGAGACACTGCAGGACTGAAAAAAGCGGCACGCACCGCACTTGACGGCCAGCACCTCACCGTAAACGAGGCGAAAGAGGTACTCACACACCTCTACGCATACACCGGCTTCCCGCGCAGCCTCAACGCGCTCGGGACGCTGCAGTCCCTTCTATCCGAACGGGAGGCGGCGGGGACACACGACGCGGACGGCGTGCAGGCCACTCCGCTGCCGGCAGGCTTTGACGCGCTCGCCGAGGGGACAAAAGTGCAGACGCGCCTGACGGGCGACAAGCCGTTCAGCTACACCTTCGCACCTGCCACGGACTATTATCTCAAGGCGCACCTCTTCGGCGACATATTCGCGCGGGACGTACTCTCCCATGCCGAGCGCGAGATTGCCACCGTCGCGGCGCTCGCGGCGATGCCCGACGTCACGCCGCAGCTGAAAGCGCATATCGCCGGCTCGCGCAATATGGGTGTGACGGACGCACAGCTGCGCGCCCTGCCGGAAGTGCTGGCGAAGCGCGTGGGCGACACCGAAGCCTACCGCGCGGCCAAGGCCGTTGCGGAAACGCTGGGCGAAGATCTCCACGGGGGCAAACCCATTGGAACCACAATTTTCCCGAAAGGTGAGCCCAACACAGCATACGCAAAGTACTTCACGGGCAACAGCTACCTTGCCCCTGTGCTTACGGAGGGGAAACTGCCCATCTACAACGTCACCTTCGAGCCACGCTGCCGCAACAACTGGCACACCCACCACAAGGCGGGCCAGGTGCTGGTGTGCGTGGGCGGCGAGGGCTGGTACCAGGAGTGGGGCAAACCGGCACGCCGCCTGCGCACGGGCGACGCGGTGAACATTGCCCCCGAGGTGAAGCATTGGCACGGAGCGACAGCCGGCTCATGGTTTGCGCACCTGGCCATCGAGGTGCCGGCTGAGGGAAGCAGCAACGAATGGCTTGAACCGGTGTCTGACGAAGAATACGACGCGCTGGGCAACTGAACACCAACAAACACGGGGGAGCGGTAAAGCGGACACCTACCTTTGCGGACTGACGGCCGCACGCCGCGATGTCGCTACGCGCCCCCCTGGACAGGAAAGCCCCCGCCTGCGGCAAATGTTCGCCGCGAGCGGGGGCTTTTGTTTTCAGTGTAACAACGTCACGCGTTGCCGCCGGGCACACCGAAAGGATTTGCGGTGCTGCCCTCCTGGGGCTCGCTGCCCGGAAGGTTGATTTTGCCGAACTGCTTCTCGTACTTCACGATGTTGTCCTGCAGCGCGAAGAGGAGGCGCTTCGCGTGCTCGGGGGCAAGCACGATGCGGCTCTTCACGTTGGCCTTGGGCACGCCGGGGAGCACGCGGATGAAGTCGAGCACCACCTCGGCGCTGGAGTGAGTGATGATGGCAAGGTTTGCGTAGATGCCCTCAGCCACTTCGGGAGTCAGCTCAATTTTGAGCTGGCCGTCGTTCATTTCCTGGTTTTCTGCCATTTTTGAAAGCTGTTTATTGTTTGTTGATTGATTAGTCCCGTCCTTGTCCGCCCTATATATAATAAGGCGTGCCCCCATTCGCACAAGCGCATATGCAGGCACTGCGGCGGTATTTCCGCTTTCGCAACGCAAATATAACTCCTTGGGGCGGATAAACAAAGGTGGACTTTTCATTATTGCGCGTTAAGGCGCAAGCGAGGGGACATTTCGTTGAAAAAAAAGCATGTGGAGCGTACCAACTTTGCTTTTTTCTTACATTTGCACCCGCTTAGCAAGAAAACTGACGAGGTCCTTTGGGTTTTTGCGCCCGCAGGTATCGGACAGCAACACACACAGCACACTCAAAATCATCATTTCAAATATGAAAAAGTTTTTTACACTCGCACTCTGTGCAGCCGCCATGCTTACGGCAAACGCACAGAAGACCGTTCAGGGCTCCGGCCTGTTTGACAATTGGTCGGTGGGTCTCGTAGGCGGCGGCGTCACGAAGACCACGCACAACGCTTTCTGGAAGAACATGCGTGCCACCTACGGCGTTGAGCTCGGCAAGCAGATCACTCCGGTCTTCGGACTCGGCTTCCAGTTCCTGGCCAACAACAACACCACCGCCAGCAAGACGGTGTTTGACCGGAGCAACCTCAGCCTCCTCGGCAAGATCAACTTCTCCAACCTCTTCTGTGGCTACAACGGCCAGCCCCGCCTCTTCGAGGTAGAGGGTGTGGTAGGCGCAGGCTGGGGTCACGACTACAACCACGACACCAAAATGACGGGCGACTGCACGGATGTGAACTACCTCACGAGCAAGTTCGGCTTCAACTTCAACTTCAACCTTGGCGAGAAGAAGGCTTGGACGGTGTCTGTGAAGCCCTCCATCGTGTACAACCTGGAGTCTGGCCACTCCCACGCTTTCAACGCATACGACGTAAACCAGAGCTCCATCGAGCTGCTCGCCGGCGTGACCTACCACTTCAAGAACCACAACAACGGCCAGCACTACATGACCCTGCTCAAGGCTTACGACCAGGCAGAGGTTGACGGCCTGAACGCCAAGATCAACGACCTCCGCAGCCAGGTTAGCGACAAGGACGCTGAGATCAACAACCAGAAGAACCAGATCCGCAACCTGCAGAACGAGCTGAACGAGGCACGCAACAAGAAGCCGACCGTGGAGACCGTGACCAAGGCCACCAACTCCATGGAGCAGACCGTAACCTTCCGCCAGGGCAAGACCACGGTTGAGGCTTCCCAGCTGCCCAACGTGGAGCGCATCGCAACCTTCCTGAAGAACCACAAGGACGCAACCGTGACCATCAAGGGTTACGCTTCTCCCGAGGGCAGCGCTGAGGTGAACGAGAAGATCGCCAAGGCTCGCGCAGAGGCCGTGAAGACCATCCTCACCAAGAAGTACAAAATCTCCGGCGACCGCATCACGGCCGAGGGCCAGGGCGTAGGCAACATGTTCAGCGAGGCTGACTGGAACCGCGTGAGCATCTGCACCATCGACGAGAGCAAGTAAATCTGACACAGCAGAATTGTCCGCTCCCTGCGAAAGGCCTCAAAACGGCTCTTGAAAGGGAAAACGGATAAAACGCAACAGCGGGGGTGACACCTATTAGGTGCCGCCCCCGCTTTTTTGCCGGAGAGATATTGCCACACGCCTTCATTTCCGCTTTCGGGAACGCAGACTTGCCGAAATCAAAATGACAGAAAAACGGCATTAAAAGTGACATCTTGAAAAATTGCGCCGGATTTAACACATTTGGAAATCGCCCGAAAATGTATTATCTTTGTGCTACAAGAAAGGGACATCCCGCGAGGAATGTCCCCATTTTTTTGCTTGTATTGATTTCCAGCCACTTACGTGTCAAAACGCCTGCACTTGGCCCACGTGATACCGTGGTACTCGGTCACTGGGGTGCGGCTTGG
>CAVGTC010000049.1:0-18055 GCA_963632255.1 Lachnospiraceae bacterium
TACCGCGGTACTCCGTGGCCCAAGTGCAGGCGTTTTGACTCGAAAGTGGCTGAAAATCAATACAGGCAAAAATAAAGGGACATTCCTCGCGGGATGTCCCTATCTTGTAGTACAAAGATAATACATTTTTCCGCCAAATGCAAATGCGGCAAAACGGCGGCAAAAATACGAAATGTCAGTTTTTCTGCCGTTTTGCTTTCATTTTGCAAAACTGGGCTTGCCCGCCCTGCGTGCCTCGGCTGCATTTTCCGCGCGGGTGCGCGGGCGCGTGCATTTTATTAATGCGCCGGAAGCACATTGCTTTTCCGCCCTTTTGCTATCTTTGGCGCGGAAAGGACGAAACACTAAGCCTATGTCACACAAATCCATCCTTATCCCCGCGCTGCTGGGCCTGGCGTGCCTCGGCGGGGGGGCGGCGGCGGAAGCGCAGACTTTCAGCGCCGACAAGTACTATGTCATCTACCGCAACGGGCAGACCGACACCTACATGTACGAAAACGGCAACGGCATCTCGCTTGCCGCGAGTGACAACTCGCACCGCCAGTACTGGCAGCTCGTACCCACGGGCAAGGACAACTGCTACCACATCAAAAACGCCACCTCGGGGCGCTACGTCCAGACGGCCAACATCACGCTCTCCACGGCCGTGGCCATGGGCGGCGAGCCTGTGGAGTTTGAGGTAGCCGCCGACCAGACAACCGGCGCGGCAACCAAGGGCTTCTACTACATGGCCAGCACCGACCAGGGCACCATAAGCAACGCCACCGACGGCACGCTCGGACTGAACTGCGCCGACAAGTCCACCGTCGTGGCCTATTACATCAAGACCGGGCGCGGCAACTCGTACTGGGAAATAAAGGAAAGCGCATACGACTACGAGGCGCCCGCCTCCAACGACCACACCGCCACGGCGAAGCGGCTTGGCGTGTACGCGCTGCCCTGCGGCGCGGCGGGCTCGGCCTACGCCACCACCATCGCCCTTGGCGGCGAGGGCGTGACGGGCGAGGTGGCGTACACCGCCACGGCGAAGCCCTCGCAGTATTTCAACCTCCTGCGCACGCACGCCGGCAAGGTGGTGTCCGGCGGCGAGGCGAAGCTGTCATGGAGCGTCTCGGGCGCGGGTGAGGCCACCACACTGCAGCTGTACACCGACTGGGACGGTGACGGCGTCTTTGGCGAGCCCACCGACCTCGCGCCCGCCGCGGCGGGCAGCGTGGCGCTCACCGTGCCGGCCGACGCGAAGGCGGGAAAGGTGCGCCTGCGCCTGCGCCTCACCGACAACGGACTGACGGGCGCGGAGGACGATGTCAACGGCTTCTTCTATGACATACCGCTCACGGTGGCGGCTTCGGCCGACCTCACGCAGCGCACCGTGGCGGTGCAGTCGTGCGACAGCACGCGCGGCACGGCCGCGCTCTCCGGCGGCGACGGCACGACGGGCGGCGCTTCGCTTGTGTGCCGGTACGGCCAGACCGTGCGCGCCGAGGCCACGGCAAAGGGCAACGCCGTCTTCAAGGGCTGGCAGATAGAGGGCAACACGGTCTCCACCGATGCCGTGTACGAGTTTGCCGCCACGCAGGACGCCACGCTGACTGCGCTTTTCACGCCCAACACGCTCACCACGGCCATCGCCGCGCCGCAGCGCGCCGCCGCGAAAGCTGACAGCCGCGCCTACGACCTCAAGGGACGCCCCATCACCGACGTGAAGGCGCACCACGGGGTTTACATCCAGGGCGGCAGCAAGCGCGTGCGCAAATAAAATATGACACAAGGCACGCGGCGCATGCGCGAAAGGCTTTGCGCATTGTGGCGCGCCCCGCGCACATCCCGCGCCCGCCCGCTTTGCGCCGCCAGGCGCAGCGCGATATGCATTGCGCGACCCGCGCGCAGCGGGAGTTCGCGACAAACACACACACTTCCTCTTACACAGACACACACACCATGCTATACACACGACTGATGCTTTTGGGCGGCGCGCTGTCCGCCGCCGCGCTCACACACGCCCAACAGGCGGAGAAGCCCAACATTATCTTCATACTGTGCGACGACATGGGCTACGGTGACCTGGGCTGCTACGGCCAGCCCTACATCGCCACGCCCAACATTGACAACATGGCGGCAGAGGGCATGCGCTTCACGCAGGCCTACGCCGGCAGTCCGGTCAGCGCGCCCTCCAGGGCCACGCTGATGACGGGGCAGCACACGGGACACACGCACGTGCGCGGCAACAAGGAGTACTGGGGCAACTTCGGCACCGTGAAGTACGGCGACAACACCGACTACGCCGTCGTGGGGCAGGAGCCCTACGACCCCGCGCACACCATCCTGCCCGAGATAATGAAGGACAACGGCTACACCACGGGCATGTTCGGTAAATGGGCGGGCGGCTACGAGGGCTCGGCCTCCACGCCCGACAAGCGCGGGGTGGACGAGTTTTACGGCTACATCTGCCAGTATGAGGCGCATCTCTACTACCCCAACTTCCTCAACCGCTACAGCAGGCGAAACGGCGACACGGGCGTGACGCGCGAGGAGCTGACCGACAACACGCAGCACCCCATGTACGGCACGGGCTACGAGAAACGCACGCAGTACTCGGCCGACCTCATACACCGCGCGGCGATGGACTGGCTCGACCGCCAGGAGGCGGGGAAGCCTTTCTACGGCTTCTTCACCTACACGCTGCCGCACGCCGAGCTGGTGCAGCCCGAGGACTCGATACTCAAGGCGTACAAGGGGATGTTTTGCGATGACAAGTCGTACGGCGGCGACGGCGACCGCTACAACCCCACCGCCAACGTGCACGCGCAGTTTGCGGGCATGATTACGCGCCTCGACGCTTATGTGGGCGAGATATTCGCCAAGCTGCGCGAGAAAGGGCTTGACGAAAACACCATCGTGGTATTCTCCTCCGACAACGGACCGCACGAGGAGGGAGGGGCGGATCCCACTTTCTTCGGGCGCGACGGCAAGCTGCGCGGCCTGAAGCGTTCGTGCTATGAGGGCGGCATACGCGTGCCTTTCATAGTGCGCTGGCCGGGTCACGTCAAGGCGGGGACGGTCAACAGCCACCAGCTGGCTTTCTATGACGTGATGCCCACTTTCTGCGACCTCATCGGCCAGGACGATTTCGCCAAGAAGTACACCAACGCCTCGCTCTCGGGTGACGGCTTCGACGGCATATCCTTCGCGCCCACACTGCTCGGCAAGGACAAGGCGGAGCAGCAGGAGCACGACTTCCTTTACTGGGAGTTTCACGAAACCAACCAGCTTGCCGTGCGCAAGGGCAACTGGAAGCTGGTGGTGATTAAGGGCGTGTGCCACCTCTACGACCTCGCCACCGACATTCACGAGGACAACGACGTGGCGTCGAAGTACCCGGAGGTGGTGAAAGAGCTTAAGCAAATAGTCAAGGACCAGCACGTGGAGAGCAGTCTCTTCAAGGTGACGCTGCCGAGCTGACACGATTTCCCGTCCCTAAATCCGCCGCCCCGTGCGGCGGCGGATATGACATGGCGCGCATTCCTTATATATATAAGGAGTGCGTGCCTTTTTTTGTGCGCTTTGTCCGGCGTATGGGGCTTTGTCGGGCGAGTCCTTGAGGCAGTGCCCTTGCGGGCGGCGGTACGGCGGCGACGCGTTGCGCTTCAAGTCGTGCCGCCCCGCCCGCAAATGTGCCGCACGCTGTCCGCGCGGGCGGCGCATAGTTTCCCCAACCGTGAAAGCGCGCCGCCGTTTTTGCCAACAGCGTTTGCCAAAAGCGTTCCGTGTGTAAGAAAAAAACCGTTTCGCCTTACATTTTGGTAAAATTACCCCCCCCCAGACATACCAAGCTATCACGCGAACGCCCTAATTTTGCATTTCAAAAAAACGGAATGCCCCTCCCGCCCGACGGCAAGGCGGGAACGGGGCGCGGGACTAGACTTACAAACCACAAACACTTTATGTAAATGAAAAGACTCTTTACCTTTCTGAGCCTTGCGCTTGGCATGGTGGCGGGGGTGTCCGCGCAGACTGCGTCCAGCTACAAGGTGGCCAGCACGGCGACTACGTTTGAGAATCTCACGACGGGTACGTATATGATACGCGTGCTCAGTAATAAAAACTCAAAGACCAACTACTGGAATGGGAGCACCGCCGGAGCCGATGACAACGGGCGTTTCGTTTATCTCAGCGGCTCAAGCGTGGCGGTAGACTCAAAAACGCTTACCACCAACAACTTTGAGGGCACGACCGTAACCTATGCCGACAAGTCGGCTTACCTGTGGACGGTGACGAAGAACTCCGACAACACAATCTCTGTGCAGGCACTCAGTGACGAGAGCAAGAAGTGGATACTCGGCTACCAGTCTTTCTCGCTGGGCAGCTCCGCAAGCTCCGGGCAGACCACCTGCTTCACGGCGCAGACCTCCTCTATGTCTCCGTTTGAGGGCTGGTACTACTTCTACGGCGCCACTTCCACCGCAAACACATATATTGGCCACAGCGGCGGCGGCGGTCTTGAGGGCTGGGACTACAGCGGCGACAACGTGGCTATCGCCCACTTCAAGTTTTTCGCAGCCACCGACCTCTCTACAATAACCACCCACACCGTCACCTACGAGTACTACCTTGACGGCGTGAAGAAAGGCACAAGCACGGCCACGGTGGACGGCGGCGAAGCGTATCCCGCGCCCACGCTGCCCGACTACGTGTCCGGCGCAACGCCCTCGGGCACGGTGACGGCAGACGTCACGCAGCGCATCGACTGCACCTACGACGGTCCCGTGGTGTCGGGCAAGCCCTACTTCATCAACTTCGCCTTCGCCAACACCGCCAACGAAAACGGCTACGGCTACCTGTACGAGAACAACGGCGGCCAACTCGCCCTCGGCACAACCACGAAAAACCTTGACTCAAAGAAAGGCGTGTGGATTTTCGAGGGTGACCAATTTACCGGCTGGACGGTAAAGAGCGCCGCCAACAGCTACAAGTGGTACACCACGGCTATCACTGCCGATGCCGGCTCCAACGCCATCCAGACGTCAAGCCTTTCAGTGAGCGGGCGTTACGAGAACTTTGAGCTGAAAAAGCCCTCCGCATCTTCCGCCACCGGCCAGGGCGGCGGCTTCCTGATGCGCGTGAAAGACAGCACCACGGACACGAAAAACTGGTGGGTGAACGCCCGCGACGGCCACGTGGGCTTCTGGCTCTACAGCGGCGACGGCAAAGACGATGACGGCGGCTACACCCGCGTGTACGCCGACAACGGCTCGGGCATCAAGGTGGAGGACGCACTGCCTTCCATCACCCTCAACACGGCCGACAACGTAGACTACTACGCCACCTACTACCTCCCCTTCGCAGCCAAGGCTCCCGAGGGCGTGACGGCTTACGCAGTGAAGAAAAACGGCGTCCGGGCCGAGATGACCGAGTTTGCGGACGGCGTGATACCCGCCAACACCGGCGCGCTGATTAAAGGCACGTCCGCAAGCGCCACCTTCACTCTCTCCGAGAGCGAGGGCACGAGCCAGGACAACGACCTCACCGGCACGCTCACGGCAAAGACCGACTTCACCGCAAGCAGCGTGTACATCTTCTCGAAGAAGGGCAGCGTGGTGGGCTTCTACCACCCCGCAAGCTCCACCACCACCCTTGCCGCCAACAAGGCGTACGTGGAGGCCACCGACGCTGACGCCGACGTGGAGGGCTTCGCCATCGGCTTCACGCCCGTGACCGGCATCGCCTCCGCCACTGCCGCAGAGGGCACGGCAAAGGCTCCCGTGTACGACCTCTCCGGCCGCCGCGTGGCAAACCCCGTGAAGGGCGGCGTCTACATCCAGGGCGGACGCAAGATGATTGTGAAGTAAGGTACGCCGACCGCGTATATTGTCACACCAAATTCTAACTGACGACTACAATGAAACTTACATACACTTCCCCCCTCTCCGCCACGGTGCGGCTTCACACTGAGGGGATGATGGCAATGTCTTTCCACAACGATGGCACCTCCGGCGACGGCGCAGGCACTGCCGATACCGAGGACAACGGTGGCGGACAGTGGAGCTCCGGCAAAAACGGCGGCATCGGCGGCGGTCTTTGGGACGGGATGGACGACTAAGTCCCGCACAACCCCCGGCTTCACCGCCCGGTCGTAATAAAATCCCTGCGGCACGCAGCGCGTGCCGCAGGGATTTTTGCGTTTTCCCGACACGGTGCGGCGTGTCCGTGCGGCGCAAACGGGGCGCAAACGCTGTGGCCAGGTGCGGCGGGGGCGTGTCGCGGGCGTGTTTCGCGCGGCAAAGTTTGCAGGGATGCTTTCGGAATGCTTACGAAATGCGGCATTTCGCCGCAAAATGCGCGGAAAAGTGCGCGTATTTCATTCATTTAACGTTACGGCGTGCCGGCGGTCCGGGCAGAAAAGTTATCTTTGCCACTGGCTTGCGGGTATGCCCGCGCCCTGTCCGCGCCGCCCTCTCACACAGGGAGGCATGGAAAGAGGCGTTTGCGGCTCGCCGGAAAGCCTTGACCTTATCTCTTGAAAAAGCACCGAATGACATCACACACACTGCGGCGGGCCGCCCTCTCCCTCCTGCTCTGCGCGACGGCGCTGGCGGCCGGTGCGCAAGACCTCATAGCGCGGCAGGCTCCCGTCGACCGCCGCCTGCGGGCCGTCGACTCCATCTCCATACAGCGTGCCGTCGACCGCACGCTCGACACCTACGACCACGACGAGCTGTACTCAAGCTGGGTCACCACGAAAGCCCACCCGTACAGCGCCGAGAATGTGCCTGACAGCTTCCGCATCGACCTGCGCGGCTTCCATATGCCCACGCCCTCGCGGCAAATCACCTCGAACTTCGGCTACCGCCCCGCTTTCCGCCGCGTGCACAAGGGGCTTGACGTGAAGGTTTACACCGGCGACACCATCGTGGCGGCCTTTGACGGGCGCGTGCGGGTGGTGCGTTACGATGCCGGCGGGTACGGCAACTATGTGGTGATTCGCCACCACAACGGACTTGAAACTATTTACGGCCACCTTTCCAAGCAGCTTGTCAAGGCCGACCAGGACGTGCGTGCCGGCGAACCCATCGGCCTTGGCGGCAACACGGGCCGCTCTTTCGGCTCGCACCTGCACTTTGAGACGCGCCTTGCGGGCGAGGCCATCAATCCCGCCTTGCTCTTCGACTTCGCAGCGCAGGACGTGACGGCGGATTTCTACACTTTCCACAAAGACCGCCCGGCGCGGCCCGCCAACATCAAGGCTTCCGCCGCTGCCGAGTCTGAGGAAACGGAGGAGGTGGCGATGACGGCCACACATTTCTACAAGGTGAAGCGCGGGGAAAACCTCGCCTCCATCGCCAAGCGCCTTGGAGTGTCGACGGACGAGCTCGCACGCACCAACCGCCTCACGGCGAAATCGCGCATTCGCACGGGGCAGATTCTCAGATACTGATTGCGCCAGCACACCCCGCCGCCGCACAAGGGTGACTCGTGGAAAGCTGACTCCTATATTATTAGTGCCTTGCGGAAGCCGTTCCGCAAGGCACTGTGTTTTTTGCTGGGATTGTTTTTACGGGAATAGTTTTTATGGCGACGCGCGTCGGCGCGGGTCAGCTGTTCCTGTTTTACGTTGTCTTTCCCATTCCCCGCCTCCGCATCGCTACCGCCCGGGCGCCCGGCGCAGGGCGGCACGCAGCTTTCCCGCCACTGCGGCACGCTCGCCGCGCCCCATCCCCAGCACGGCAATTGCGGCGAGGGCGGCGGCGACAAGCGCGGCGGAGGAAAGGACGAAAGAGCCAAAGGTGTCTCCGCCCGGCACGGAAAGCCCCAAAAAGGCGCACACGGCGGTGACGGCGGCCAGCGGCGCGGCGACCCCGCGCAGGTAGCGCGGAAGCGGCAGCGCGATGCGCGGAAGTATCAGTGACACACGCATGCACTGCGTGACAAGCTCCACCGCGAGGTAAGCCACGAAGACCGTCTCGGGCGGCGCGCCCCACCATCTCAGGGCGCAGTAGGAAAGTGGCAGCGCCGTGAGCAGCGTGGCTCCCTCCGCCGCCTGTACCCGCCGTATGCGCCCAGTGGCGTGCACGGCCGTCAGCACCGGCGTCTTGAGACTTTCGGCAAGCGACACAAGCAGCGCGAGGCGCACGAAAGCCACCGTGTGCGCCGGCACGTCGCCAAGCCAGAGGTGCAGCACATAAGGCGCGTTGGCGCAGAGCGGCAGCGCCACAAGCAGCATGATGAAATAAGAGTACTTCGACCCGTACACCACCAGCTGGTGCAGGTAGGTGTAGTCGCCCGAGGCCTGCGCTTTGGTTATTTGCGGGTTGAGGGCGGTCTGGAAGTTGGTACACAGCTGCTCCACCGCCGTCTGCACCTGCACTGCCACGGCGCGGGCGGCGTTGACCGCCGGTCCGAAGAAAAGGTTGAGCAGCACGTTTGCGCCCTGTGTACACGCCACCAGCGCGAGGTAGCCCAGCGAGCACCACGCCGAGTAGGCCGCCATCTCCCGCAGCAGCGAGCCGTCCCACCGCAGCGCGGCGCGGCTCTCCGCGAAGCGGCGGCAGTAGCCGGCGTAAAGCAGCCGCACGCCTGCCTGCAGCAGTGCGTACAACAGCGCGTACACCACCAGCTTGTCCCAGGGCGAGAAAGTGAGACACAGCGCGATGCCAAGTTTCGCCCCCGTCTCAAAGAGCGATATGTAGGCGAAAGCCTCCATCCGCTCGCGGGCTATGATGAGCGCGTTGTAGGGTACGGTGAGCAGCGAGAGGCAAAACGTCGCCACGCTGAGCTGGTACACCCACATCGCCGCCCCCATGCGCTCCGGCGGGATGACGAGCCGGTGCGTCACCATCCACAGCCCCGCCGTCTCCGCCGCAAGCAGCACAAACGCCGCCAGCGCCAACTGCACAGCGCGGGTGGCGGCGAAGACGCGCCGCAACTCCTCCGCGTCGCCGCGCCCCAGCGCCACGGTGATGTAGCGCGAGGCCGTCCCCGCCATTGGTCCCGTCACGCACACAAGCAGCGTGACAAGTCCCGCCACCACGTTGTACAGACCGAAGTCCACCACGCCCAGCGCGCCGAACACCACGCGTGAGGTGTAGAGCGCGATGAGCATGACAAGCAGCATGCGCGCGTACAGCAACAGCGTGTTGCGCGCGATGCGGCGGCGGTCGTGGGAGGGCTTGTCCATTGGCTTTCTTTGCGGGTAGGGAGAAACGGCGCGGCGATACGTGGCGGCGAAGTGCAGCGGTAAAACTGCGCGTAGCGTCAGCGTGCCGCCGCGAATTTAGCATTCTTTGCAGAAAGGCGGGGAGCGCAACGCCGAAATGGTAGTAACTTTGCCGGCGTGAAAGAGATGAGTACGGAAGAGAAGAAAAAGACCGAGCAGTTCGGCGCCCTTGCCGAGAAACCCGTCGGCGCGCTGCTTGTGCAGTATGCCGTCCCCGCCGTGGTGGCGATGGCCGCCTCGTCGGTGTACAACATAATAGACGGCATATTCATAGGGCAGGGCGTGGGTGCCGAGGCCATAATGGGACTTGCGCTTACCGGGCCGCTGATGTCGCTCACCGCGGCTTTCGGCGCGATGGTGGGCGTGGGCGCCGCCACGCTGATGAGTGTGAGGCTCGGGCAGAAGGACTACGACACCTCCAAAAACATCCTCGGCAACGTGGTGCTGATGAACCTCGTGATGGGTGTGACGCTCGGCGCGGCGCTGACCGCCGTTGTCGACCCCGTGCTGCGTTTCTTCGGCGCGAGCGACGCCACGCTGCCCTACGCGCGGCAGTTTATGAACGTGATACTCGCGGGCAACGTGGTGACGCACCTCTACCTTGGGCTCAACGCCATGCTGCGCTCCACCAACCGCCCGCAGAAAGCCATGTACGCCACTTTCGGCACCGTGCTGCTCAACTGCTGCTTCGCCCCCCTCTTCATCTTTGTGCTGAAATGGGGCATACGCGGCGCGGCGCTTTCCACCGTGCTGGCGCAGCTGGTGATGCTGGTGTGGCAGTTGCGGCTCTTCTCCAAGAAGGACGACCTCATACACCTTGAACGCCGCCGCCTGCGCTTCGACCGCAAGATTGTGCGCGAGTCGCTGCTTGTGGGCCTGCCGCAGTTTCTCATCAACCTCTGCGCGTGCCTTGTGGCCATCGTGATGACCCGCTCGCTCACGGCGTACGGCGGCGATGTGGCAGTGGGGGCCTTCGGCATATGCAACCGCCTGCTGCTCTTCGTGGTGATGGTGGTGATAGGCATCAACCAAGGCATGCAGCCCATCGCCGGCTACAATTTCGGCGCGCGCCGCTACGACCGCGTGTTGGGCGTGCTGCGGCACGCGCTCGTCATCGCCACGCTCGTCACTGGCACGGGCTTCGTGGTGGGCACTTTCTTCGCCACCCCGTGCGTGCGGCTCTTCGCCAAGGGCGCGCCCGAGCTGGTAGAGACCGCCGCCCACGCCCTACGGTGTGTCGTGATGATGTTCCCCATCGTGGGCATACAGATAGTCTCCACCGCCTTCTTCCAAAGCATAGGCTACGCGGCGAAGAGCATTTTCCTCTCCCTCACGCGCCAGCTTATCTTCCTCGTGCCCGCCATCGTCCTGCTGCCCCATCTCTGCAGCGACCCGCTTGAGGGACTGTGGTATGCCTCCCCCGTTTCCGACGCGCTTGCCTCGGTGCTTGCCATCGTGCTGCTCGTGGTGCAGGTGCGAAAGTTCAAGCGGCAGGGCGGCATAACGAGTCCCGCCGCAGGCGGCAACCACCCCACACTCTAACCACACCCACCACCATGGAAAAGAACTACGTCATCAACATTGGCCGCCAACTTGGCAGCGGCGGACGCGCCATAGGCCACATACTGGCCAACGACCTCGGCATAGCCTACTACGACAAGGAGATACTCAGCCTCGCCGCCAAGGAGAGCGGGATGTGCCGGGAGGTCTTCGAGCGCAGTGACGAGCGAAACCGCTTCCTGCGCACGCTGGGCAACGTGATACCTTTCATCGGGGGCGGCGCCACCTATTACAGCAACGAGCTGTCCAACGAAAACCTCTTCCGCATACAGAGCGAGGCGATACGCAAGGCGGCCACCGAGCGCTCGTGCCTTTTCCTCGGGCGCTGCGCCGACTACGTGCTGCGCGACTTCCCGCGCTGCGTCAACGTCTTCATCTCGGCCGACCGCGCCGACCGCGTGCGCAACGTGTGCCGCCTCTCCGGCTGCGACGAGCGCAAGGCTGAGGAGATGATTGACCGCGGTGACGCGCAGCGGGCGGATTTCTATAACTTCTACAGCTCGGGCACGTGGGGCGCGGCAAGCACCTACCACCTCTGCGTCAACTCCTCCGTGCTGGGCATAGAGCGCACGGCGGAGCTAATCAAGGACTTCGTGGCGAAGAAGCTCGCGTCCGCCCCCGCCGCCGGGGAGTGACGGCGGCTTCCCTCCCTTTGACGCAAACGACAACAACGCGATATGAAAGCCAGACCATCGCTCAGGCTGCTCGTCCTCCTGCTGCTGTGCCTTGCCGCCGCCACCGGCGCGACGGCGCAGCAAAACAAGGAGCTGCGGCGCAGCAAGACAATCTTCCTCTTCCCCGAGTTCACTGACGCGAAGGTGCGCCAGACTTTCGGGCGCAGCGTCACGGCGAAAGCCAACATCTTTCTCAAGGACGCCTCGCTGTGCTATATGGACAACGGGAAGATAAAGCGAGCCTACACGCGCGGCATCGTCGGTGTGGACTTCGGCGACACGCTGCGCTACATGAAGGTGGACAGCGTGATGGGGCGCGTGGTGGCGCAGCGGGGCTACAACTACCTGCTTTGCGTCACCTCCGTCGACCGCAACCTCTACAACGAAGAGACGACGGGCGGCAGCCATATGAACTTCTTCGAGATGTCCGAGCTTAACCTCTTTATGCAGCTTGACGGGCAGGAACGCGAGGAGGACTTCGGGCTGCCCTTGCAGGACAAGTACTATTTCAGCGTGGGCGGGCAGACATTTCCCGCCAGCGAGACCTATGTGAAGAAGCTGCTCAGCGCCGACAAGAAGAAAGCCTTCCGCAAGATGACCGAGGACGACCGCTGGTGGAGCTGGAGCGACCCCAAGTCGCTTGAAAAACTCTTTGACCTTTTCCCGACCGAGTGACACAGTGGCAGAAGTAAGGAAAAACTCCCCCCGCGCGTGGTGGCTGGCGGCGCGTCCCAAGACACTCGCCGCCGCGCTTATCCCCGTCGCCACGGCCTCCGCACTGGCGGCGGCCGACGGCGTGTTCCGCGCCGCGCCCGCGCTGGTGTGCTGTCTTTTCGCCGCGCTGATGCAGGTGGCGGCCAACTTCATCAACGACCTCTACGACTTCCGCCGCGGCACCGACCGCGATGACCGGCTCGGCCCCGAGCGGGCGTGCGCCCAGGGCTGGATAAGCGTACGCGCGATGGGATGGGGCATACTCGCCGCCCTCGCGGCGGCATGCGCGGCGGGACTCTCCCTGCTGCCCTACGGCGGCGTACCGCTTATATATATAGGTGTGGCGTGCGTGGTTTTCGCCTTTCTCTACACCACGCTGCTCAGCTACGTGGGTTGCGGCGACGTGCTGGTGTGGGTGTTCTTCGGCTTCGTGCCGGTGGCCGGCACCTACCTCGTGCAGGCGGGCGGCGCGTTCTTCTCCCTTCCTGTGCGGGTGTGGCTGCTTGGCGCGGCATGCGGCCTGGTGACAGACACGCTGCTTGTGCTTAACAACTACCGCGACCGCGAGCAGGACGCCCTCTCCGGCAAGCGCACGCTCGTCGTGGCGCTCGGAGCGCGTTTCGGTTCGCTTCTCTACCTCGCGCAGGGCGCGGCGGCCGCTTTCCTCGCCGCCTCCCTGCTGCTTCCGCACAACACGGCGGCCGCCGCGCTGCCCTTGCTCTACCTCGTCCCGCACACGCTCACATGGCGGGAGATGACGCGCATCTCGCGCGGACGCGCTCTCAACCGCATCCTCGGCAAGACCTCACGCAACATGCTGCTCTTCGCCCTCCTCGTCTCCGCCGCGTTGCTGCTGACATGACAAAGGCGTGCGCGGGCGGAGTTTCCCCCGTTCCCTTTTTCCCGTAACCAATACAAACAAGCATATTATGTATTTCATCCTATTTATCGGCATAGCCCTCCTCAGCTACCTTGTGCAGGCCAACCTCAAGCGCAAGTTTGAGGAGTACTCGCGCGTGCCGCTCGCCTCCCGCCTCACGGGGCGCGAGGTGGCGGAGAAGATGCTGCGCGACAACGGCATACACAACGTGAGCGTGACCTGCGTGCCCGGCACGCTGACCGACCACTACAACCCCGCCAACGCCACGGTCAACCTTTCCGAGGGCGTGTACAACAGCTGCTCGGTGGCCGCCGCCGCCGTCGCCGCGCACGAGTGCGGGCACGCCGTGCAGCATGCCGTGGCCTACGGCCCGCTCACCCTGCGCAGCGCGCTGGTGCCCGTGGTGTCGTTTGCCTCCAACTGGGTGCAGTGGGTGTTGCTTGCCGGCGTGATACTGGTGCAGACCTTCCCCGGCGTGCTGCTTGCCGGCATAGGGCTTTTCGCCCTCACCACGATATTCAGTCTTGTCACGCTGCCCGTGGAGATTGACGCCTCGCGCCGCGCCACGGCGTGGCTGCAGATGGCGGGCATCACTTCCCGCGCCGACCATCCCATGGCCGTCTCGGCACTGCGCTCCGCTGCCTACACCTACGTGGTGGCCGCGCTCAGCTCACTCGCCACGCTTGTGTACTACGTGCTGATATTTATCGGCGGCTCGCGCAGCGACGACTGAGAGACGTGCCCCCGGCAAAAGCCTTCGGGGAAGGAATCCCCGTAAAAACCTTGGAAAAGAAATCTTATAATCATAACAGACAGATGAAGAACCGTTTACTTGCGTTGTTGCTGTCCGCGCTCGCGCTGCTGCCCCTCGCGGCGGCGGCGGACAGCTTCGTCAACCTCACCCCGCGGCCAAAGAGCATGACCGTGCAGGACGGCACGCTCACGCTGCCGCAGACTTTCGCGATTAACTGCACCGGACTGACGGACGCGATGGCGGACGAGGCCGCACGTTTCGCTGCCGATTTCAACGCCGCCACAGGCTACGCCGCCAGCGTGTCCGTCGGTGATGCGTCTGCCCTCTTTCAGGTGCGCAAAAGCTCGGCCGTCACAGCCGAGGAGGGCTATACCCTCACCGTCACGGCAGACGGCGTGACAGTGGAGGCCGGCGGCGAGCTGGGTCTCTACTACGCTTTCCAGACCGTCAAGAAGATACTCCCCGCCAACGTGATGGCGGGCGTGAAGGACGCCGCCGTGACCGCCTACACCCTGCCCCTCGTCACCATAAAAGACGAGCCCCGCTACGGCTACCGCGGCTTTATGCTTGACGTGGCGCGACACTTCTTCACCGTGGCCGAAGTGGAGCGCATGCTTGACGTGATGTCATACTACAAGCTCAACCGCTTCCACTGGCACATCGCCGACGACCAGGGCTGGCGCGCCGAGATTAAGAAGTATCCCAAGCTCACCACCATCGGTGCCACCGCGTCCAACAGCCGCTTCACCAGCATGACCGACGGCGCGTACTGGATTAACAAGGCCTACGGTCCCTACTACTACACGCAGGACGAGATGCGCGAGGTGGTGGAGTACGCCAAGGCCCGCCACATAGAGGTGATACCCGAGGTGGATATGCCCGGCCACTTCTGTGCCGCCCTGGCCGCCTACCCCGAGTTCAGCTGCACGCCCGACGCCACCCACTCCGTGATGACCGACGGCGGCATCTACTCCGACATCCTCAACGTGGCAAACCCCTCCGCCGTGCAGTTTGCAAAGGACGTGCTGGAGGAGCTGATGGACATCTTCCCCGGCGAGTACATACACATCGGCGGCGACGAGTGCCCCGTGACGGCGTGGAAGAACAACACGGAGTGCCAGGAGCAATACAAGGAGTTGGGACTTACCGACTACCGCCAGCTGCAGAGCCACTTCATCAAGGAGATGGCCGACTTCGTCAAGTCGAAAGGGCGCAAGCTCGCCGTGTGGAACGAAGGCATCACCGCCTCGGGCGCCGACCTTGACATCATGAAAGAGACGGGTGCGATGGTGTACTGCTGGACAAGTCCGCGCGCTGCCGCACAGAAAGCCAAGGAGCTTGGTCTGCCCAACATCTACACCCCGTGGGGTCCCTACTACATCAACCGCAAGCAGAGCTCCAGCGCCGACGAACCTGTCGGGGCGGGTGACGGCACCGACGACGTGAAGAAGACTTACGCCGAGACTCCGCCCACGGAGACCGACGCCGGCGTGCAGGGCACTTTCTGGACGGAGTTTGTGAGCGACCGCGAGTACATGGAGTACCTCGCCCTCCCGCGCCTCATCGCCGTGGCCGAGGCCGGCTGGACACCGCAGGCGCGCAAGGACTTCTCCGACTTCCAGAAACGCATGTCCGCCGACACCGTGCTGCTTAACTACGGCGGCTACCGCTACTGCAAGTACTACATGGACGACGTTGTGGTGATGCCCGAGGTTTCCACAGGCTCCGACAGCCATTGGTACCGCCTCGTCTCCGGCGCCACCGCCGCGCCGCGCAAGGGGCGCTGCATCGAGCTGCTCTCCGCCTCCTCGCCGCTCATCTCCACCTACGCCTCGTACAAGGCCGCCGAGGGGCTCATTTGGACCAACGAGCAGGCCGCCGAAGGCGACGACAACTACGACTACCAGTGGTGGCGGCTGGAAGAGAGCGCCGACAAGCCCGGCCACTACGCCCTTGTGTGCAAGGCGCAGCCCGGCGGCTCGCTCAGTCCGCAGCCCACGGCCAACTCCACCGGCGGGCGCTGGCAGTATGACAACAGCGCGAAGCACTACAGCTTCGTCCTGGGCGACAAGGCCTACGGCACAGTGGGCAGCAACCGCTACTACTCCATAGCCTCCGACGAGGTGTCGGGCAAGTGGCTCAACTCGTCCATGGCCGGGCAGGGACTTTCCGTCAACGTGTACACCAGCCCTACCGACGGCGGCGGCGGCCAGTGGGAGTTCCAGCCCATGGAGAGCGGTGAAACACCCTCCGCGCCCGCTTTCGACGCTTTGCAGGACGGGCACACCTATATGTTTGCCAACGCCGTCGACGGCTTCGGCGGCACCGCGCTCAGCGATAACGGCAAGGGCACTTACGCCCAGCACGACACCGACCCGTTTGCCAACACCGCCTGGACGGTGGGCAGCGCCGGCGAGGTGGCTGGCGGCACGCAGACGCTGACGCTCACCAACGCCGCCACCGGACGCGCCTTCGCCTCAAAGGGCGACTACGCCAGCCGCGCCGCCTGCACCGTGTCGATGGGCAGCAAGGCAGCCACGCTCACGCTGAAATATGTGGCGGACAACAACACCTTCCGCCTGCTTATTGACGACAAGAGCCTTTTCCCGCTCCCCGCTTCCGTCTATCCCGGCACGGTAAACGCCGGCTCCACGTACAACGCCGACATGGACGCGCCCGCGAAGCAGGGTGCCGTGTGGACGGTGCAGGAGGTGAAGGTGGTGACCTTTGTCTGCGCCGACAGCGAGGGCAACGCGCTGGGTACGTTCACCCGCAGCCTGCCCATCGGCGACGCGGTAGATGCGGAACACTGCCCCGCGTTTAAGAACTTCTCCGTGGAAAGCCTCTACGAGAGCGGCGACTGCACGTACAGCGTCGTCTACAAGCGCAGCGCTTACAGCGTCACCTACGACTGCCGCGACGCGCGCGGCGCGCTGGTGGGAGCCAAGGAGGAGAGCGTGCCCGTGGGCGGCGAGTGCACCGTGCAGCTGCCCGCCTTCAAGTACTACACGCTTGAAAGCTCGTCAAAGACCGACGGCGAAACCTTCACGCCCGCTGCCGACACCGAGATAACCGTGAGCTACACCACCGACGCCCTCCCCGGCGTGCGCGCGCTGGCCGGCGAGCCCGAGAAACTCACGGCGGGGCGCAGCTATGTGCTTTACGACGCGGTGACGGGCACCAACGCCAGCCGCGCGGGCTACCGAAAGGTTAACGCCAACACCCACGCCGTCACCAAGAGCAACACCCTCGACGAGGCCGACCCCACCCACGTGTGGACGCTCGAGGCATCGGGCACGGGCTCGCGCTTCAAGGTGAAAAACGAGTACACCGCGCTTTATGTGCCCAAGCTTGTCAAGTCCACCGCCACCACGGCCTCGGCCACGGGCGACACCTTCACCTTCACCCGTAACGCCGACGGCAGCGGCTGGACGGTGAAGGGCACCAACGGACTTTACTGGGACGGACTTGACAGCGGCGACCTTGTGGGCTGGGACAAAAACAACGGACACCCCATCCGCGTGTACGAGTACTACACGCGCCCCTATTTCGCCGTGACGGTGAACTGCGTCGACACGGAGGGCAACGCCCTCACCACGAAAGAGCTCACCGCGCCGGCGGGCGAAGTGTACACCTTCGTGGCGCCGACGGTGAAGGGGTACAGCCTTAGCGACGTGGCGTACAGCCCCGCTTTCAGCGGCACGCTTGAGTGCCACCTCACCGTCACCGCCACTTATACGAAGAACACCGACGGCATCGCCACGGTAAGCGCGGCGCAGGACGGTGCCGCCCGCAGCGGCATTTACGACCTCTCCGGCCGCCGTGTGGAGCGTGTGACGCGCCCCGGCGTGTACATCGTGGGCGGGAAGAAAGTGCTTGTCACCGAGTGACCCGCCGCGTACGGCAAGTAGACGCCAACCACAATCCCCCCGGCGGAGTTTTCCCTCCGCCGGGGGATTTTTTCTGCCCCTGCGACAGACACGCGCCCGCAGTGCCGTTTTGCAAAATGAAAGCAAAACGGCAGAAAAACTGACATTTCGTATTTTTGCCGCCGTTTTGCCGCATTTGCATTTGGCGGAAAAATGTATTATCTTTGTACTACAAGATAGGGACATCCCGCGAGGAATGTCCCTTTATTTTTGCCTGTATTGATTTTCAGCCACTTTCGAGTCAAAACGCCTGCACTTGGGCCACGGAGTACCGCGGTACTCGGTCACTGAAGTGCGGCTTGGCCTTCAAAGTACCGCGGCATCTTGTCA
>CAVGTC010000050.1:0-17972 GCA_963632255.1 Lachnospiraceae bacterium
GGACATGCCGCGAGGAATGTCCCTTTATTTTTGCCTGTATTGATTTTCAGCCACTAACGAGCCAGAATGCCTGCACTTGGCCCACGGAATACCGCGGTGTTTGGTCACCTAAGCCCGGCTTAGGAAGTGAAACGCCGTGGCGTTTCGTGGGTGAGGATACACCGGGCCGCAAACAAGCCCATTTCCGCCCCGCCAAGTCCGCCGCCTGCGTTAATGTAAGTTAAAGTTTGGCGGTTTCTTCCGCCGCGTGTTTTGACACTTTGCTTGTTTTTCAGCTTGAAATGTGTCAAACTGATTTTTCGGGCGGCTGCGGCCGCCGCTCATTTTGGGGCTTCCGGTGCGTGACGGCGGGGCGGGCGCGTCAGGGCGGCGGGAAACAACTTCGGCGGCGCGGAATTTGCCCAGTGCAACTTGAAAGGATTTGGGGCGGCCGTATGTGGAAATGCGCATTATATACAGGCTGCGTCCTGCAAAGGCAAGTAATGGGATAAAAGTGCTAACTTTGCACGAAAATTTTGCTTTGCCGCCCCACGCACGGGCGGGCGCGTCCGCCGCACGGGCGGGACGCCAAGACACCTATGAAAACGAAAGACAACGCCCCCTCTCCCTCCTTTTCCCTGATATCCGACTTTGAAGGCGACATTGAAGCCCTGCTGCACACCCCGCACGACAGCTCGATGGCGGCACTCGCCCTGCGCAACATGATGCTGTTCCCCGGCGTGGTGGGCTCGGTGACGGTGGGGCGCGAGTCGAGCCTCAAAGCCATTGGGCAGGCGGCGGGGAAGGACACCCTCATCGCCGCATTTCCGCAAAAGGACGCCGAGGTGGAGACACCGGGCTACGATGACCTCTACCCGGAGGGCGTGGCCGTGCGCGTCATGCGCACCATGAAAATGCCCGATGACACCATTGTGGCCATACTGCAAAGCTACGGTGCGCTGCGCCTGCTGCGCGTGAAGCGCCGCCGTCCCGTGTTGCGCGTGGAGGTGGAGCCGGTGGAGGAGACGATATACGCCGACGACGACAAGGAGTTCGGCGCGCTGGCCGACGCTTGCCGCGAGGCCGCCGCGCGCTACCTCAAGCTGTCCGACACGACGCGCGGGGAGGCCACGGCTTTCGCGCTGCAAAACATCACCCGCCCCGTTCTTCTCGTCAACTTCATCTGCACCAACATGCCTTTCAGCGGCGAGGAGCGTTTCGCCCTCTTCGCCGAGCACGACCTCAAGAAGCGCGCCTACTCGCTCCTGCAGCTTGTCAACCGCGAGTGCCAGTTTGCGCAGATGAAGCACGACATACAGGACCAGACGCGCCAGGAGCTGGACAAGCAGCAAAAGGAGTACTTCCTGCAGCAGCAGATAAAAAACATACAGAGCGAGCTGGGCAACGGGGAGAACGCCGACGTGGCCGAACTGGAGAAAAAGGCCGCCGCGCTTGACATGCCCGCCAAGACGCGCGAGGTATTCGCCCGCGAGCTGGACAAACTGCGCCGCTGCGGCACGCAGAACCCCGAGTACAACGTGCAGCTCAACTTCCTGCAAACCATCGTCTCGCTGCCGTGGGGCATCACCACGCGGGACAACCTCAACATAAAAAACGCCGCGCACATACTCGACCGCGACCACTACGGCATGGAGCGCGTGAAAGAGCGCATACTCGAGCACCTCGCCACACTGCGCTACCGCAAGCGCGAGAAGGCTCCCATACTGTGCCTTTACGGCCCGCCGGGCGTGGGGAAAACCTCGCTGGGGCGCAGCATCGCTGAGGCGTTGGGGCGCAAGTACGTGCGCGTGTCGCTCGGCGGACTGCACGACGAGGCGGAGATACGCGGCCACAGGCGCACATACATCGGCGCCATGCCGGGACGCATCATCAAGGGAATGGTGAAAGCCGGGACAAGCAATCCGCTCTTCGTGCTTGACGAGATAGACAAGGTGTCCGAAAACAACTACAGCGGCGACCCGCACAGCGCGCTGCTGGAAGTGCTCGACCCCGAGCAGAACAACACCTTCCATGACAATTTCATCGACCTCGACTACGACCTCTCGCAGGTGTTCTTCATCGCCACGGCCAACAGTCTGCAGGGCATACCCGCCCCGTTGCTCGACCGCATGGAGGTGATACCCGTGGAGGGTTACCTCACCGAGGAGAAGAAAGAGATAGCCCGCCGCCACCTCATACCCAAGGAGCAGCGCGACTACGACTTCGGCGAGGGCGGCGAGGTGAAGATAACGCCCGCCGCCGTAGAGCTTGTGGTGGAGCGTTACACCCGCGAGAGCGGCGTGAGGCAGCTGGAAAAACAGATAGGGAAGATATTCCGCAAGATAGCCTACCTCACCGCCGCGTCGCCCGACGGGAGGATGCCCTACGCGGGCACCAGCGTGAAGCCGGCTGACATAGAGAACCTCCTTGGGAAGCCCCTCTTCAGCCGCGACCGCTACCAGGGCAACGGCTACGCCGGCGTGGTGACGGGGCTGGCGTGGACGGCCGTGGGCGGCGAGATACTCTTCATAGAGACAAGTGTCAGCCGCAGCAAGGGCGCGAAGCTCACACTGACGGGAAACCTCGGTGACGTGATGAAGGAGAGCGCGGTGCTGGCGCTTGAGTACGTCAAGGCGCACGCCGCCGCACTGGGCATCGACCACCGTGTCTTCGACCACTGGAGCGTGCACATACACGTGCCGGAGGGAGCCACGCCGAAGGACGGCCCCTCGGCGGGCATCACCATCGCCACCTCCATCGCCTCGGCACTGACGCAGCGCAAGGTGCGCGGGCACGTGGCCATGACGGGCGAAATCACACTGCGCGGCCGCGTACTGCCTGTGGGTGGTATCAAGGAGAAGATACTCGCGGCCAAGCGCGCGGGCATCACGGACATCGTCATCTCCGAGGAAAACCGCAAGGACATCGAGGAGATAAACGCCCGCTACGTGCAGGGACTCACGTTCCACTTCGTCGCCGACGTGCGCGAGGTGCTTGCCTACGCCCTGCTTGACGAGAAAGTGGACAACCCGCTCACCCTTGACACCGACGACGACAAGGAGGAGAGCAAGGACGGCACCGCCGAGCACACTGCACAATGACACAGAACACCGAGAACGGAGGCGCGCCCGGCGGCCGCCTCACCTTTGACCTGCAGCACACCGACGCGGGCTGCGCCGCGCGGGCCGGCCTCATAGGCACGGCGCACGGCGAGATACACACGCCAATCTTCATGCCCGTGGGCACACTGGGCAGCGTGAAGGGCGTACACCTGCGTGAGCTGAAAGAGGACATCGGCGCGGAGATAATTCTGGGCAACACCTACCACCTCTACCTGCGCCCGGGGCTTGACACGCTTGAAAAGGCGGGCGGCCTGCACAGGTTCAACGGCTTCGACCGCCCCATGCTCACCGACAGCGGGGGCTTCCAGGTCTTCTCACTGGCGGGCATACGCAAACTCACGCAGGAGGGCTGCGAGTTCCGCAGCCACATAGACGGCAGCAAGCATTTCTTCACGCCCGAGCGCGTCATGGACATAGAGCGCTCCATCGGCGCGGACATCATGATGGCCTTTGACGAGTGCCCGCCGGGCACGGCGGAGTACGCCTACGCGCGAAAGAGCCTCGACCTGACGCACGGCTGGATGAAACGCTGCTGGAAGCACTTTCACGAGACACAGCCAAAGTACGGGTACCACCAGGCGCTCTTCCCCATCGTGCAGGGGTGCGTGTACAAGGACCTGCGGCAGGAGAGCGCGCGCTTCATGAGCGACTTCGGCGCAGAGGGCTACGCGATAGGCGGCCTGGCGGTGGGTGAGCCCGCCCCGGTGATGTACGACATGATTGAGGTGGTCAACGGGATACTCCCGGCCGACCGCCCGCGCTACCTGATGGGCGTGGGCACGCCCGTCAACATACTGGAGGCCATTGAGCGGGGCGTGGACATGTTTGACTGCGTGATGCCCACGCGCAACGGGCGCAACGCGTGCCTCTTTACCTCGGAGGGCGTGATAAACATGCGCAACGCGAAGTGGGCGGACTGCTTCGAGCCGGTGGACGCCGACGCGCACTGCTTCGCCGACACGCAGTACTCGCGGGCGTACCTTCACCACCTCTTCAAGGCGAAGGAGCTGCTGGCCATGCAGATTGCCTCCATACACAACCTGGCTTTCTACCTTTGGCTGGTGCGCGAGGCAAGGCGGCACATCCTCGCCGACAACTTCGCCCCGTGGAAAGCGCGGATGGTGGAAAGGCTCTCGCGCAAACTCTGAGGGGAAAAGGCGTAAGGTATGGGCAAGGCGGCTTTGAAATGCATTTGTGGCAAGGTGGCACGCGCGGCAGGACGGCTGGCGCGTGCGGCGAAGGCGGCGGCGCTGGGCGCGGCGGCGACAAGGCCCGTGCGCCGCATCGACCGTTACATCATCTACAAGTTTCTCAGCACGTATGTCTTCCTCATCAGCATCATCGTGGTGATTGCCATCATCTTCGACTTCAACGAGCAGATTGACAAGTTCACCTCGAGCCACGCGCCGATGCAGAAGATTATCTTCGACTACTACCTCAATTTCATCCCTTACTTCGTAAACCTCTTCAGCCCGCTCTTCGTCTTCATCGCCGTCATCTTCTTCACCACAAAGCTGGCGGACAACTCGGAGATTATCGCCATGAAGAGCACGGGCATGAGCTTCCGCCGCCTGCTGCGCCCGTACATGGTGTCGGCCACGCTCATTGCCGTATGCACTTTCCTGCTCGGCGCGTACGTCATTCCGCAGAGCAACGTGGAGCGAGTCAACTTCCGCAACAAGTACATCAAGAAGCGCACCGATGTCACGGCGGTGGACAACGTGCAGATGCAGGTGGACACGGGCGTGGTGGCGTACATCACCCATTTTGACAACACGACGAAGAGCGGATACGGCTTCTCGCTTGACAAGTTTGAGGACAAGAAGCTCGTTTCCCACCTCACGGCGCAGAGCATACAGTACGACACGCTGTCGGACCGCCGCTTCACCTGGACGCTGCGCCACTACGAGACGCGCACGCTGCACGGCATGCGCGAAAAATTGGAAAGCGGGGAGAAGATTGACTCCGTCATCTTGATGGAGCCGAAGGACTTCTTCTTTGTACACGGGCAGCAGGAGACGATGACGGTGCCCGAGCTGCGGGAGTTTATCGACCGCCAGCGGCTGCGGGGCGCGGCGGGACTTAGCACCTTTGAGGTGGAGTACCACAAGCGCTTTGCCACGCCTTTCGCCGCCTTCATCCTCACCATCATCGGCGTGAGTCTCTCCTGCGAGAAACGCAAGGGGGGGATGGGCGCGAGCATCGGCGTGGGCATCGCGCTGAGCTTCGCCTACATCCTTTTCCAGACCGTATCTTCCACTTTCGCCATCAACGCGGGTTGGCCGGCCGCCGTGGCGGTGTGGATTCCCAATGCGCTCTTCGCCGTCATCGCGGCCGCGCTGTACCGCCGCACGCCGCAGTAGGCGCAGGCGTATGAAATAAACAACAGACCAAGCATACCCACTCCTTGAAAAATGGACAACACGGAAGAATACACAGGTGACAACCTGACACCGGCGGAGGACAACGCCGAAACGCAGACAACAGCACAGGCGCAACCCGCCGCGCCGCAGGACACCGCGCCCGCCGGGGAGGCTGGGGCGCAGGCCGCGCCCGGAGACGAAAAGAAAGAGCCGGAGGTGTACTTCGAGGATCTCGATCTTTCCGACAACGTGCTTGACGCACTCTACGACATGCGCTTCGAGAAGTGCACGCCCGTGCAGGGACGCTGCATCCCGCCCATCCTCGAGCATCACGACGTGCTGGGCGTGGCGCAGACGGGCACGGGAAAGACGGCGGCCTACCTGCTGCCGCTGCTCACGCTGCTTGAGCGCGACCCGCACCCCGACAACGCGGTAAACTGTCTCGTCATCGCGCCGACGCGGGAGCTTGCGCGGCAAATCGACCAGGCGTTGCAGGGATTCGCCTACTACACCAACGTCAACGCGGTGGCGGTGTACGGCGGCAACGACGGCGTGCGCTATGAGCAGGAACGCCGCGCCCTGCAGGCGGGGGCGGACATCGTGCTGGCCACGCCGGGACGACTCCTCACGCACATGCAGCTCGGCGCGCTCGACCTCTCGCGCACCACGCACCTCGTGCTTGACGAGGCCGACCGCATGCTGGACATGGGCTTCTCGGAGGACATCCTCTCCATTGTGAAGGAGATGCCGAAAGAGCGGCAGACCATCCTTTTCTCGGCCACCATGCCTCCGCGCATCGCCGAGCTGGCGCGTACCGTAATGAACAACCCCGTGGAGGTGGAGATTGCCGTGTCAAAGCCGGCGGAGAACATACGCCAGAGCGTGTACGTCTGCCGCGAGGGCGACAAGACGCTC
Organism: Lachnospiraceae bacterium; assembly: GCA_963632255.1. Taxonomy (GTDB): domain Bacteria; phylum Bacteroidota; class Bacteroidia; order Bacteroidales; family Bacteroidaceae; genus Alloprevotella. The sequence continues at coordinate 6,380 of CAVGTC010000050.1, forward strand.
GTGCTGAAGGATATCTTCAAGGAGAAGCCGCAGCGCGTCATTCTCTTCGCCTCGTCAAAGATGAAGGTGAAAGAGCTTGCCATCGTCATGCGACGCTGGGGACTCAACGCCCGCGCCATGCACTCCGACCTTTCGCAGCCCGAGCGCGACGAGGTGATGCAGCTCTTCCGCGCCCGGCAGGTGGACTTGTTGGTGGCGACGGACATCGTGGCGCGAGGCATTGACATCGACGACATCACGATGGTGATAAACTACGACGCGCCGCACGACGCAGAGGACTACGTGCATCGCATCGGGCGCACGGCCCGCGCCGGCAAAAACGGACGCGCCGTGACGCTCATCGGTGAGAAAGACCTCTACGCGCTGGGCAACATCGAGCGGACGCTGAAGATAAAGATACCTCGTGCCGAGCTTCCCGAGGGGGTTCGCCCGCCATCGGAAGCCCCCGCCCGCGGAGGACGCGGCGGGCATGGAGGGCGCGGCGGGCATAGCTCGCACGGAGGCGGCGACCGCAATCGTCACGGTGGCGACCGGCACAACAGCGGTGACCGCCACGGGCACGGTGGCGGCAAGCACGACAGCCGCAAGGCAGACAACCGTCCCGCCGCCAAGCGCCGCCCGCCAAAGAACGGCGCGGGACGCAAGCCGGAGGGCGGGAAATAAACCGCCGGATTTCCCTGTCCAAGCTGATGTTCCCGAAAAGCCGGACGGGCAATGGCAAGTTTTGTCTTGCACTTTGCCGTGGTGGGGAAACGTACTCCCGAAGGAGGGAAAATTACCCCGTACACAACAAGAAACTATGCGTGCAGCCGTCATAAGCCTGTTTTTGCTTTTGCTCCTCGCCATGTCGCAGTACGACAGCGTGGCATTAGTGCTGAGCCGTCTGGCTGGGCGACCGCTTGCGGTGAACCCGTGGGCGGCAGCGGTCGTGCTGACCGCTTTCGCCACTTTCGCCGCGTATGTGGCAGAGCGTTTGCTGCGCCGTCGCGGTGTCCCTTCGGGGGGGGCGGCGGGCTGGTGGGCGGTAGCACTGGCAGCGGTTCTGCTGGTGAGTTCGCCGTACTGCGGACTTTGGCTTTGTGCCGGTACTGCGTTTTCCGCACTGGTCTTTTATGCGGTCTTTGCCGTGTGGAAGCGGCGCGTGGTGTGTGGCTGTGTCGGGGCGGATAACGGGAAGCGTGACTACCGTGTGCTTTGCCCCGTAGTGCTCGAAACCGCCGCGCTCTGCCTCTTTATGGGTGTCGCGCCCGCCGCGCCGCGTGTGGCGCAGTACGAGCAACGAGCCGCGCAGAGTCTTTTTAAGGGACAAACTGCGGAGGCACTGAGGGCGGGTGGACGCTCGCTTGACTGCTCGCCCGCGCTTTTCGCCCTGCGCTGTTACACGTGGAGTAAGGACGACGGCGGACTGCCCGCCAACTTTCTGCGCCTTGCCCTTCCTGGCGGCGCTGCTCCGCACGTGGGCAGCGAGGCACTGCTGCTGCACCGCACGGGGAAGTCGCCGTACATTGATGCTGTGGCGGACTCCCTGCAAAACGCCCTCGGGTTGCCGTTGGGACAAGACGGGACGGAAGTCGCGCTGGCCTATTTCCGCCGCTGCGCCCGCCGGGCGGGGGACGGATCAAGCGTGGCCGCCGACTATTACCTCTGCGCCTTGCTGCTTGACAAACGGCTGGACGACTTCGCCCGCGAACTCCGCCGGTATTACGCCGCAGGGCTGCGGACGGGGAAGGCACTCCCTGTATACTATGCGCAAGCCCTGACACTCTACTCCCATTACCATCCTGCCCTCGCCGCCTCTTTCGCGGACATCGCGGCGGACTCCAACGGGCGCGACGACACGAAAGCGGCTGACAGAAGCGCAAACAGCGCGACGGATGCAAACTGGCGCGACTACTCGGATATGGGCGACAAGATTCCCGATCGTCAGGAGCGTGCCAACACCCTCCGCCGCTACTACGGGGAGACTTACTGGTGGTATTATGACTACGCTGTCGGAACAAGACAATGAGAAAGCGCTACCGACTCCCGAAGAACCAGCGACGCGGACTGCTGTTGCTTGTCTTTGCCGTGCTGCTTTTCGCCGTGTGGCGCGTCGCGCCGCTCCTCTCCGGCACGCAGGGCGACATACTGCTCACGCCTTCCGAGGCCGACAGTCTGAGCCGTTTCCAAGGGCGGCTGCAGGCGGCGAAAGTGAAGAGGGGAACGGAGACGGAAGCGGAGCTTTTCCCCTTTGACCCCAACCACGCCGACTCGCTCACGCTGCGCCGGCTCGGTTTGGCGGCGTGGCAGGTGGGCAACATGATGAAATACCGCGCAAAGGGCGGCGTGTGGCGCAGCGCGGAGGACTTGCGCCGCCTTTACGGACTGACCGAGCGTCAGTACGCCCGTCTCCGCCCGTATGTGCGCATCGCCCCGCAGGACCGTCCCGCCCCCCGCGCGGAGTACGCACACCCTTACGGCACGCCGCGTCCCGAGAAGCCGGAGTATGCGAAAGTGGAGAAATACCCCGAGGGGACAATTCTTCCGCTCAACGCCGCCGACACCACCGAGTTGCAGCGCATACCGGGCATCGGCTCCTACTACGCCCGCAAGATATGCGGTTACCGCGAGCGGTTGGGAGGTTTCGTCAGCCTTTCACAGCTTGACGAGGTGGAGGGGCTGCCCGCCGGAGTCTCCCGCTGGTTCACGCTCGACGGCGGCGGAAGCGTGCGCCGCATACAGGTCAACCGCGCCGACTTCAAGACGCTGGTAAGGCATCCCTACCTCGACTACGAGCAGACAAAGGCCATCTGCAACCACATACGCCACTACGGCAAGCTGCGCGGGTGGAGCGACCTGCGGCTCTACGCCTGTTTCACGGAAAAGGACTTTCGCCGGCTCGCGCCATATTTTGTTTTTGACTGAATGCGGTGGCGGCAAGTCCCGTCCCACAATACGGAAAGAGAAATGGAGTTTAAGAAGAAATATACCAAGGACGAGATGGGGGAACTCTGCGCCTGGTTTTCCGCGCGGCTCGACCGCCTCCCTGCCGAGATGCACCTCGACAAAGCCATCCACATCAAAGACCTCCCCACCACCGTGCGCCACTATATGGAGATAGTGAAGCTGCACGGCGACAACCCCACTTACAGCGGTCAGGTGTACCACCTCTTCCTCATGCGCGACAAATTGCAGGACGGCGGGATGGGGTGACGCCGTGTTTCGCCGCGAAATGCCTACCTTTGCGGCAGGCACGCAGCACGCCGCCTGTGTGGTGCGCGGACGTGCCCCCTCTCCCCGCCAGACGGCGGGCGGAAAGAAAACACATACCCTATACAAGATATGGCAAAGAAAGAAGACGAACTGACGGCCTCCTCGGCCAGCGACAAGCTCAAGGCATTGCAGGCGGCCATGGCCAAGATAGAGAAGGACTTCGGCAAAGGCTCGATAATGAAGCTCGGCGACGAGCAGGTGGAAAACGTGGAGGTGATACCCACGGGCAGCCTCGCGCTCAACGCCGCGCTGGGTGTGGGGGGATACCCCAAGGGACGCATCATAGAGATTTACGGACCGGAGAGCTCGGGAAAGACCACCCTTGCCATCCATGCCATCGCCGAGGCGCAGCGTGCCGGCGGCATCGCGGCTTTCATTGACGCCGAACACGCTTTCGACCGTTTCTACGCCGCCAAACTGGGTGTCAACGTGGACGAGCTGCTCATCTCGCAGCCCGACAACGGCGAACAGGCACTTGAGATTGCCGACCAGCTTATACGCTCCTCGGCCATTGACATCATCGTGGTGGACTCCGTCGCTGCGCTCACGCCGAAGGCGGAGATTGAGGGCGACATGGGCGACAACAAGGTGGGGCTTCAGGCACGCCTCATGAGCCAGGCTTTGCGCAAGCTCACCTCCACCATCAGCAAGACCAACACCACCTGCATCTTCATCAACCAGCTGCGCGAGAAAATTGGCGTGATGTTTGGCAACCCCGAGACCACCACGGGTGGCAACGCGCTGAAATTCTACGCCAGCGTGCGCCTTGACATCCGCAAGGTCACCACACTGAAAGACGGCGACACGCCCATCGGCAATCAGGTGCGCGTCAAGGTGGTGAAAAACAAAGTGGCGCCTCCCTTCCGCAAGGCTGAGTTTGAGATAACCTTCGGCGAGGGCATTTCCCACGCGGGCGAGGTGGTGGATCTCGGCGTGGAGCTGGGCATCATCAAGAAGAGTGGCTCGTGGTTCAGTTACGGCGAGAGCCGTCTCGGGCAGGGACGTGACGCGGTGAAGCGCGTCATAAAGGACAACCCCGAGCTGTCCGAGGAGCTGGAGGCTAAAATCGCCGAGGCTCTGCGCGACAAGGACGGCGAGTGATCGCGGGGACGCGCCAGGCGCAAGCAAGACAGACAGCGGGGGGCATGCCACATTGGCGCGTCCCCCGCTGTCCGTCTTCGCCATATTCCCTCTCCGCAGAGCCAGATTTGCTAGGAAGGACGGCGTGGCAGGAAGATTGTGCCCCTACGGACGGGGACCGGGTTACTCCTTTCCGCCCAGACTCTCCCAAAAGCTGTCAAGATCCTCGTCCAATCCCTCCATTAGGTCGCCGCTCAGCACAATGGTGTCGTCGTCCACAAGGTAGAGGTCGGCAAGCGTTTCCTTGTCCTCGCCGACAAGCACTATCGAGTAAGGGCGCAGCACGGCGATGTTCTCCACCAGCTCGTGTAGGTCGTGCAAAAGGGCTGTGAGGGCTTCCGGCAGCTCGTCGTAAAACGCCTCGTCGCTGTTGCCTATCCACTCCTCTACCACACAGCGCGTCAGCTCGGTGTCGTTGTCGTCAAACACAAGCAGTTCGCCGCTCTCCTGCTTCACCTGTATGTACAGGTCGGTGAGCGGGAGGCATTCCGCGTCGGGGGAGAATTTGGAGGAGACTTTGCGCAGCGCGCGTTCAATTTGGCGTGAGGTCTGTTCGGAAAGTTTCATCTTCTTTTTGCTTGTGTGCTTTTTACTGGCAGCCCGCCCCGTGCGGGGAGGCGCGGGCGGCTCTTTCACGCAAAATTAGGACTTTCCGCAAGACAGCGGCGGCGGGCTTCCCCCTTTTTTCTACCTTTGGAAAAGATATGCAAACGGGGTACAACCCACATCCACACAACCTTTCCCTATGAAAAACATCGCCGCCCGTCTTTTCACGGCTTTTACATTATTGTCCCTTCCCGCCGCGTCACCGGCGCAGACGCTGCTCCCCATGCCTCGCAAGGTGGAGATGGGGAAAGGCATTTTTCGCACCGACCGCCCCTACCGCACTGAAAATGCGGCGGGGGACGCAGGCAAGGCTATCGGCTTGCTTTCCGCCGGTGCTTCGGGCGTTTCTTGCACCACCCGCCTCGTGCGCCTTTCCGTCCTCGACAGCCCGTCCTCGCCCGAGGCTTACACGCTGAGCGTGCGCCCCGACACGCTGGAGGTGCGTGCCGCCACTGCGAAGGGCTTTCTGCGGGCGGGGCAGACGCTTGCGCAGCTGCGCGAGGGGCGCGGCGTGCGCTGCTGCGAGGTGGAGGACGCCCCCGCCTACCGCTGGCGCGGTGTGATGGTAGACGTGTCGCGCCACTTCTTCCCGCTTTCTTTCCTGAAAAGACAGGTGGACGTGCTTTCCGCCTACAAACTCAACACGCTGCACCTCCACCTCACCGATGCCGCCGGCTGGCGCATGGAGGTGAAGCGCTATCCGCGCCTTGCGGAATTTGCGGCGTGGCGCACTGACTCGCTCTGGAAAACTTGGTGGAACAATGGTGAGCGGCACTATGCGCGGCAGGGGGATGCCGGTGCTTACGGCGGCTTTTACACGCAGGACGAGCTGCGCTCGCTTGTGGCGTACGCCGCGGCGCGGGGTGTCACCATTGTGCCCGAGATAGAGATGCCCGCCCACTCGGAGGAGGTACTCACGGCTTACCCCGAGCTTTCGTGTACGCACGTGCCGTACAAGCAGGCGGACTTCTGCCCGGGCAGTGTCGCTACTTACGATTTCCTTGAAAACGTGTTGCGCGAGGTGATGGATGTCTTCCCCTCGCGTTACATACACATCGGCGGTGACGAGGCGGCGAAAGCCTCGTGGTCGTCGTGCCCGCTTTGCCAGGAGAAGATGCGCGAACTCGGGTTGGAGAGCGTGGAGGGGCTGCAGTCGCACCTCATCGCGCGTATGGGCGACTTCCTGCGCCGGCACGGGCGGCGGCTCGTGGGTTGGGACGAGGTGACGGCGGGCAGCCTGCCAGACAGCACCACCGTCATGGTGTGGCGCAACCCCTCCCTTGCCCGCGACGCCATACGCCAGGGCTGCAAGGTGGTGCTGTCACCGGGGGCGTACTGCTATCTTGACAGCTACCAGGACGCGCCGCCCACACAGCCGGAGGCCATCGGCGGCTACCTTCCGCTTGAAAAGGTGTACTCTTTCCATCCTGGTGAGGGACTGACGGAGAAGGAGAAGACAATGATTGCCGGTGTGCAGGGAAACCTTTGGACGGAGTACATCCCGTCTGAGGCGCAGGCGGAGTATATGCTTTACCCGCGTGCGCTGGCCTTGGCGGAGATAGGGTGGAACGGTGCTGCCCGCGCCTCTTACGCCGATTTTCTCCCGCGTGCCGCATGGCATGCGGAGCGGTTGCGCCGTGAGTGCGGGGTCAATGCATTCAACCCATCCACCGCAACGGGCGAGCGCAAGGAGAAGTCCGTCCCTGTGCGCCATAAGGCCGTAGGGGCGAAAGTGGCATACGCCAAGGCGTACAGTGACAGCTACGCCGCCGGCGGCGCGGGCGCACTGACCGACGGACTGCGCGGGGGTTGGGCCAACAACGACGGACGCTGGCAGGGTTTCATAGGACGGCCTGGACTTGACGTGACGCTCGACCTCGGGGCAGTGACCGCCGTGGGCGAGGTGTCGGCCGACTTCATGCAGGCGTGCGGCCCGGAGATATTTTACCCCTCGTCGTTCCACGTCTCGCTGAGTGCGGACGGAAAGAACTTCCGCGAGGTTTATGCTTTCTCGGAGAAGTCGGAGAAGACAGTGCAGCCCGACGTGCGAGCCTACCGCTGGAAAGGGCGTGCGCAGCAGGCGCGCTATGTGCGTGTCGAGGCCGCGCCGAGCGACTTCGGCGGCTGGCTCTTCACCGACGAGATTGTGGTGAGGTGAAAAAGCATGCGGCGGACGCGTGCGTCCGCCGCCATTCGCTAAATCGGGCGGGACAGCCACCGGAAAGGCCGGTGGCTGTCCCGCCCGATTTCACTAATCAGCAATCAGTCCGTCTGCGGGGGCGTGCCTTGGCGGCGGTGTCACTCCCCCGTCTTGCACGGGTGGTGGGAGGGCTTCTGCATATATCCGGCGCGTGCGCGAGCCTGCCGCACGTAGCTGTGCACAAAGGGGTCGCTCATGAAGCAAGCCGGCGCGTTGTTCACTATACGGCTAATTTGCTCGGTCATGATGGGGGTGGGATACTGGCTGCACATCATCATGAAAAAGCCCGGTCCCAGTACGTTGTCGTAGTTTTCCATCACGAAAGCCGTCTCCAAAGCCTCGGCACGCTCGGCAAGCTGCTGCGTGCGTTTCCCCACCTTGCGCTGTATCTCCTCCGGTGTCTTTCCGCCGCGCAGCATGCGTATGCTTTTCTGCTGCAGCTCCCACATCTCGTTTTCGAGGCGGTTCTTGTGCTGGAAAAACTTGTAGAGCTTGTCGTTGAGCGGGCCGCCGCTGACGCGCTGCGCCACGTTGTCCACCTGCACGTTGAGCCGCCCGTTCTCAATCACCACGGGCATGACGCACTGGTTGCCCGTGAAAAGCATGGCCATCATCACCGAGTCCACGTCGCCAATGAAGCTGAAGCGGCCGTGCACCACCTTGCAGGAGTCGATGCAGTGGCTCGCCTCGGTCTGCGCGGTGGCCTGCAGCAGGCCGTCGGGCGTGGCGCGGAGGTAGAGCATCCGTCCGTCAAGGCTGGGGACGGACGAGTTGCCCGCAATGTTATACTGCCCGCCGCAGGCGGCGAGCAGGGGAAGTGTGAGAAGCAGACTGAAAAGTTTGTACATACCGTGCTTGAAATGTACTGCGTGCCGTCCGGGAGTCCCGCCGCGCGCCGGCTTTGCGCCGTTGGGCGGCATATCGTCCTTTTGGGTTTGCGCGGCAAAAGTACAACGTTTGCCACTCATTTTGCGGGCGTTGGTGGAAAAGAAAGTGCGCTTTAAAGTTTTTTGGCAATAGACCGCGCCAATGTGAAAAAACAGCGGGCGAATTTTACATTCGCCCGCCGCGCGTTAACTATTTTGCGCTTTTGCGTTTCTCCTCGTGCGCGATGCGGAAAACCGTGTACACTTCCAGGAAAGCCGCCACGGCGAGCGTCGCCATCCACTCGTTGCCGCGCAGCGGACGCACGCCGTACCGCGCCATCAGCATCAGTCCGGCCGTTACAAGAAGCAGCAGGGCCGCCATCAGCTGTTGTCGCCGCAACCGCTTCATCACGATGTCGCCGCCCTCGTAGCGGTTCGCCATTTGTGCGGGGGCGAAGAGCAGCGTGCCGAGCGCGAAGACGTAAGGCGCGGCCGCCGGGGCGAAGAGGGGCAGCGCGGCGCCGATTACCATCAGCAGTCCGCCCGCCCGGTAGGCTGTTGTTTTCAAGGGTGTGGAAATTTGTTGCTCTCTGCGAAAAATGCGTTTCCCCGCCACGGTAAAGCGAAAGTCGGGACTCGCCATTTTGCCCGTCTGGCTTAACGGAAACGTCTGTCATGCGGCCCGCGCTGCCGTCTGGTGTGGCGGGCGTTCATTCTTCTATCACGTACACGTCCTCGTCGGCCGTACGCATATAGAGGTTGACGCGGGCCACGCGCTCCAGTGCCTTCTGGCTGCTGCTGAGGGCTTTCAGCTCGCGCGTGCTTTGGGTGTACGACTCCTCGTACTGCCTTATCTCCGCCCGCAGCCCGTCGTTGCGCTGGCGCATCTTGTAGTACTGCCAGAAGCTGTTGGGGTCGATGAAGCCCACAAGGACTATGAAAGCCGCCATTGTCCACAGGTACTTGTGGCGGGCGACCCTCCGTGCTATTGTTTTCAGCGGGTTGGGCATGGGGCAGTGCGCTTGTGTGTTATTTCCTCCCGCTGGCGTCGTGGCGCGTGTGGCGGGACTTTCGTGGCAAAGTTAGCCTTTTTCCGAGAAGCGGCGAAACTCCGCGTGCTTCCGTGCTTGCCGGGTGGCGGTGTCAGAGGTCGTGGTGACGCAGGCGGTAGGCGGCCAGTTCCTCGTACTTTGTTCCGGGACGGCCGTAGTTGGCGTACGGGTGTATGCTGATGCCGCCGCGCGGCGTGAAAAGTCCTGTCACCTCGATGTACTTTGGCTGCATGAGGCGTATGAGGTCCTTCATGATGATGTTGACGCAGTCTTCGTGAAAGTCGCCGTGGTTGCGGAAGCTGAAAAGGTACAGCTTGAGGCTCTTGCTCTCCACCATGCGCTCGGCGGGCAGGTAGGAGATGCGTATCTCGGCAAAGTCGGGCTGTCCCGTGATGGGGCAGAGTGAAGTGAACTCGGGGCAGTTGAAGCGCACCCAGTAGTCGTTTTCGGGGTGCTTGTTGGAGAAGGTCTCCAGCAACTCCGGGGCGTAGTCGTCGCGGTAGGCCGTCTTGCGGCCAAGGCTTTTGAGGTTTTCTTCTTCGCGCATGGCGTTGGGTTGGTGTGGTATGTTGTAAGGAGGGAAGCCGCGGGGTGGGGCACTTACTTCGCACGCCTCTTTTCGGCGAGGTAAGCTTCAAGCCCCTCGCGGCGCAACTTGCAGGCCGGGCAGTGGCCGCAGCCGTCGCCCGGCACGCCGTTGTAGCAGGTGAGCGTGCGCGTGCGCACAAGGTCAAGCACACCGAGGCGGTCGGCCAGCGCCCACGTCTCGCGCTTGTCTATCCACATCAGCGGCGTATGTATGACAAACTGCTCGTCCATGCCGAGGTTGAGCGTCACGTTGAGCGAGCGGATGAAAGAGTCACGGCAGTCGGGGTAGCCCGAGAAGTCGGTCTGCGACACGCCCGTCACGAGGTGGCGTATGCCGCGTTCGCGGGCGTACACCGCCGCTATGCTGAGGAAGAAGAGGTTGCGCCCGGGCACAAAGGTATTGGGCGGTCCGGCGGCAGGCTTCTCGCTGTCCATCTCCATTGTGGGGTCGGTGAGCGAGTTGCGTGCCAGCGAGGAGATGAACGACACGTCCATCTTGCCGAAGTCCACGTCCGCCTCGCGTGTGATTTCCTCGGCGAACTCCACCTCATGCGCGTGCTTCTGCCCGTACAAAAAGCTCAGGGCGTACACCTTGGCGAAGTGCCTCTTCGCCCAGAAAAGGCACGTCGTGCTGTCCTGTCCGCCGCTGTACACCACAAGGGCGCGGCTGTTGTCCAAATGTTGCATAGTGTGTTGTGTCGTTGTGGGGTGGTGTACCGCGTGTATCCGTCCATCCGGCACGCGGTAAGGCGCGGCGGGGTGTGTCAGATGTCAAATACTTTCCACGGGCTGTACGATATACCGCGGTCGTACACGTTGTCCCCCTCCACGCGCTTCAGCAGTGCCACGACGCGGGCGGTGACGGGCAGCGCCACCACCTCGTAGAACGTCTTCAGTGCCACCTGCCACAGCATGAGCCTCGGCATTACATCCCAGGGTACCACGCCGCCCAGCGCGAGGGGGAAAAACAGCAGCGAGTCCGCCGCCTCGCCCGCCACAGTGGAGGCTATGGCACGCAGGGCGAAACGCCGTCCGCTGCCCGAGCGCAGCTTCATGCGGCTCATCACGTAGGCGTTGAGGAAAGACCCCGTGAGAAAGGCCGCGAAGGAGGCGGCGGCGATGCGCGGCGCCAGTCCGAAAACGGCGTGGAAACCCTCCCCGCCTTTCCAGTAAGGCGCGGCGGGCAGCGCGTCGGCTGCCAGCCCGAAGAGCACGAAAAGGAAATTCATGAGGAAACCCAGCCAAATGACGAGGCGGGCGCGGCGGTAGCCCCACACCTCCACCATGCAGTCGTTTATGATGTACGACACGGGGAAGACGATGAGTCCGGCGGTAAGGTCGAGTCCGCAGAGCGACACTTGCTTGGTCTCCAGCAAGTTGGCGGCGATGAGGCATACACAGAAAAGCGTCCCCAGCAGCATGAAGGGCACGCTTACCGCTGCGCGGCGTGCGTTGGGTTGCATACGGCGGTCTTGTTTTTTACGAGGTTGGTCAAGCACTCGGGGAGGGAAAGCCCTCCCGCTTATCTGCTGCGAAGGTACAAATAAAGCGGCAAACGCGCCGCACGTCCCGCCCCGCGCCCCACCGTGCGGCGTGTTTTGCGCAAGGCGGACGGGGTTGAAGCCCTTCCCTGCGCCGCGCCCGTGTGGAAAGGCCGATACTGTGAAAAACGCAGTACCCGTTTTGACAAAATGCAAGCAAAACGGTCAAAAAAGTGACAAGGTGATTTCGCGGGCGGCGGATGGACCGTTTGCATTTGGCGGAAAAATGTATTATCTTTGTACTACAAGATAGGGACATCCCGCGAGGAATGTCCCTTTATTTTTGCCTGTAGTGATTTTCAGCCACTTACGAGTCAAAACGCCTGCACTTGGCCCACGGAATACCAT
>CAVGTC010000051.1:0-17809 GCA_963632255.1 Lachnospiraceae bacterium
GGTACTTTGAAGGCCAAGCCGCACTTCAGTGACCCGACACCACGGTATTCCGTGGGCCAAGTGCAGGCGTCTTGGCTCGTAAGTGGCTGAAAATCACTACAGGCAAAAATAAAGGGACATTCCTCGCGGGATGTCCCTATCTTGTAGTACAAAGATAATACATTTTTCCGCCAAATGCAAATGCGACAAAACGGCGGCGGAAATACGAAATGTCAGTTTTTCTGCCGTTTTGCTTACACTTTGCACAACCGACGCAAACCGCACGTCCGCAAGCAGAACCCGAAAGTTTTCTTAACTTTGCCCCAACGCACTTTACAGCCAACGCGACTGCCGCCCACGCCGCGGCGACTGTCCGGCACGCATATATAATATACATGGGACAACTCATCACGCTCGCCATCGGGGCAGCCATCCGCGCAGGCCGCGCGGTGATGGAAGTGTACGACAGCCCGCAAGCCGACTGGCAGGTGGAGCGCAAAGCGGACAACTCGCCGCTCACGCTGGCCGACCGCCGCTCGCACGCGCTGATAGCGGAAACACTGTCCGGCACGCCTTGGCCGCTGCTGAGCGAGGAGGGGGCACACCTGCCCTACTCCGAGCGCAAGGACTGGCACCGGCTGTGGATTGCCGACCCGCTCGACGGCACGAAGGAGTTTATCAAGCGCAACGGCGAGTTCACCGTCAACATCGCGCTCGTCGACGGCGGCGTGCCGGTGATGGGCGTGATATATGTGCCCGCCACGCGCCGCCTTTACTGGGGCGCGGAGGGGGCGGGTGCCTTCACCGCCGAGGTGGACACCACCACATGGCAGCCCGGCGCAGCACACGCCCTGCCCGCCACAGCACAGACCGCACGCCCCTACCGCGTGGTGGCTTCGCGCTCGCACCTTTCGCCCGAAACCGAGCGCTTCATCGAGTCCCTGCGTGCGGCGCACGGAGAAGTGGAGACCGTCTCGGCGGGCAGCTCGCTAAAGATATGTCTCGTGGCAGCGGGCGAGGCCGACATCTACCCGCGCCACGCCCCCACCATGGAGTGGGACACGGCGGCGGGACACGCCATCGCCACGGCGGCGGGCTGCACCGTCACCGACGCGCTGACGGGACAGCCGCTCACATACAACAAGGAAGACCTGCACAACCCCTGGTTTGTGGTCTCGCGGTAAGACAGTCGCGCAAGGCACGCTTTGTAAAACACAGAAAACTTTCTTCCCTTGCATTTCCAAGCCATCTTCGTCATCGTGGTGCTGGCGCTCGTCATCGTGGCGCTGGTGAAGGACCGTATGCGTCCGGGGCTCGTACTGCTTTCCGGCGCGGCCGTCTTTCTCTGCGCCGGCATACTCACGCCCAAGGAAATGTTGGAGGGTTTCGCCAACAAAGGCATGGTCACCGTGGCCATGCTTTTCCTCGTGAGCGAGGGCGTGCGCCGCTCCGGCTTGCTAGAGAAACTGCTGCAGGCACTGCTGCCGCGCGGCGGCGGAGCGGGGGTGAGGAAGGTGCAGGCACGCATGCTGCCCGCCATCTCCTTTATCTCGGCTTTCCTCAACAACACGCCCGTGGTGGTGATATTCGCCCCGATGATAAAACGGTGGGCAGAGAAGCACGGCGTGGCGGCCACCAAGCTGCTGATACCCTTGTCGTATGCCACCATACTTGGCGGCGTGTGTACGCTCATCGGCACCAGCACCAACCTTGTGGTACACGGCATGGTGATTGACTCGGGTTTCCGGGGCTTCACCATGTTTGAGCTGGGGAAGGTGGGGGTACCCATCGCCCTTGCGGGGCTGCTGTACATCTGGCTTTTCTCAAAGCGCCTGCTGCCTGACAGCCGCGAGGAGCGCGGCGGCACGGAGGCGGAAGAGGCCGCCGGGGGGCTTAACCGCGTGGAGGTGGTGCTGGGGGCGCGTTTCCCCGCCATCAACCGGCGCGTGACGGACTTTGACTTCCGACGCAAATACGGCGCCACGGTGCTTGAGCTGCGGCGCGGGGGCGAGACGAAGCTGATGCACGACATGCGCGGCGAGCGTTTCCGCGAGGGCGACACGCTGGTGCTGCTTGACGAAGGGGCTTTCATGCCCAATTGGGGCGACTCTTCGTTCTTCCTCATGGTGACGGACGGGCGCGACCCCGGGCAGACGCTGCCCCCTTGGAAGCGCTGGCTCTCCATCGTGCTGCTTGTGCTGATGATAGCCGGCGCCACGGTGGGTGAGCTGCCTTTCGTGCGCGAGGCGTTCCCCCGCATGAAGCTCGACATGTTTTTCTTCGTCACCGTCGTGACGGTGCTCATGGCGTGGCTCAACATCTTCCCCGCACGCAAGTATACCAAGTTTATTTCGTGGGACATACTTGTCACCATCGCATCGGCTTTCGCCATCAGCCGCGCCATGCAGAACTCGGGCATGGCGGACGCGGTGGCGGCACTTGCCATTGACCTGAGCCGGAGTCAGAACCCGACGCTGATGCTCGCCTTCATCTTTGTGGTAACCAACGTCTTCACGGAGATAATGACCAACAACGCGGCGGCGGCCCTGGCTTTCCCCATCTCGCTCTCCATAGCGCAGCACATGGGGGTTGACCCCATGCCGTTTTTCGTCACCATCTGCATAGCCGCCTCGTCAAGTTTCAGCACACCCATCGGCTACCAGACCAACCTCATCGTGCAGGGCATAGGCAACTACCGCTTCGGCGACTTTGTGCGCATCGGTCTGCCGCTCAACATCCTTTCGCTCGCCATCACCGTGCTGCTTGTGCCGCTCATCTGGCCGTTTGTCTGAGGCACGCCGCGCGGTTCCCCACTTGACGGCGATTCACAAATCACCACCCTTAAAAGCATTTCCCGCTGAACGTATGCCCGCGCCCTTGCGGGGCGGGCGGCGGGACTTTTCTCAGCGCGTGCCCTGCGCTTCCCCGTCTTCCATCGCGCCGCTTTTATGGTACGCCTCGATTTCCTCGCGACTGCGGCTGGCGGTGACGAGGTACACGCCGCCGAAGATGAGCGCGACGGCCACGCCCTTAACCCAGTTGAGGGAGTCCATCCCCCATACCACCGCCACGGCGCACGCCACGAGCGGCTGTATGTAGTTGTACATCCCCGCCACGGTGGGGCGCAGGCTTTTCTGCCCCACCACCACAAGCATGTAGCTCAGGAAAGTGGCTCCCACCACGATGAAAGCCAGCGCCGCCACGTCCGTGCCGCGCAGGCACTCCCACGACGTGCGCATCAGGTCACCCGCCGAAAAGGGCAACACACAAATGAAGGCGTAGGTGAACATCCACTTCATTATCGTGACAAGTGAGTACTTGCTTACGAAGTCCTTGTACACCACGATGTACAGCGCGTAGCACAACTGCGCCGACAGCACGAGCAAATCGCCCCACACTGCGTGTCCACCGACCGCCGCCGCGCCCGCTTTCACCTGTCCGCCACTGCCAAGAATGAGCAGCAGCGCGCCCGCCGCGCCAGCGGCAATACCCAGCACTTTCTTTCCCGTTATGGGCTCTTTGAGGATGACGGCGGCCAGGAGCATGGCCCAAAGCGGCATGCTGGTGGTGATGATGGAGGCATCGCCGGGAGAGGAAAGGCTCACGCCGAAGATGAAGCAGCCCTGGTTAAGCACAATGCCAAGCAGCGCCGCGCCGAAAAGCCGCGCGAGGTCCTTGTGCGGCACGTGCTCGGGTTTTTGGAAAAGGGAAAGTGCCCAGAAAAGCACCATCGCCCCTGTTATGCGCAGGTCGGTCACCGCGAGCGGCGTGACCGCCCCGCCCAGCATTACATACTTGGAGACGGGAGACATCAGTCCCCACATAGAGTTGGCGCAAAGCATCGCGGCGTGTCCTTTGAGGGAAGGTTTCATATGCGGAATGATAGGTTAAATCTGTGTCGGTGGTTGTCTTTGTTTGGGGCGGCAACGGCATTCGTTACGCTCCCTAAAAGGGAAAAGCAAGCCCGGTTTCCGGGACACGGTGTCCGCGAAACCGGGCTTGCGCCTTGTTGTCATGCGGCGCGGCTCGTGCCGCCGCGCCCTATTGTGCCGTGTGAGCGGCGGACGGGGCTTATCTCAGAAACACGCGCTGCCCGTCTTCGCGCACGAAGACCCCGCTCGCGGGGTAAAGCACGCGGCGGCCCGCCGTGTCATAGTAACGGTGGCTCGCGCCGTCACCCAAAATTGCCGCCGATATGCCAGTGGCGGAAAAGGCGAAGTCAAGCGTCTGCGATGTGGTGGCGGCATCGGTGGTGGGCACGTCGCTGGCGGAGAGGTAAGCTTTGTTGCAGGGCACATAGGTGAAATCGTCGCCGCTCTGCAGGAAAGCCGCCTTACCCGCGCTGTTGAGCGCGAGGAAATAATTGGCACCGCCCGCGAAGCCGTTGCGCTGTGCCGTCGCGCCCTGCAGCTTGTTGCCGGAAAGCGTGGAGGTGGAGGTGGGGTCAATCACGAGGTACGCAGTGTAGTCGCCCGAGGTCTTGCCGCCTTCATAGCAGATTAGCACACCCGTGTTGGCGGGTATGTTGCCGTCCGTAATCTCATGCAGCAAAAGGCGGCTCGTCTCCACGTTGTCGGCGTAGTATACCTTAAAGTTGGCGAGCTGGCTTTTGGGCAGGTACACGGGAAAAGGGAGGCACACGCTTGCCCAACCCGTGGTGGCACTGATGGTGACAGGGATGCGCTTCACCTCCTGTATCTTCCAGCAGTTGTGTACGCCGGTTGTGCCGTCACTGTCCCATGAGCCGAGCTTGCTGGCCTCGCCGCCCTCGTAGGCGTTGAGGTAGTGGTCGCTGCAGGTGATGTTGAACACGCCCTCCGTCTCCGTGTCCGCCACGGTGTACACGCCAAACCACTGCGAGTCCGTCGTGATGGCGCACATCTGCACGCTCGACGCCGTGCCGCTGGAAATCTGCCCCACCGAGCAGCCCGTGTTGGCGTTGGCAATGGTGTAGCCGCTGCCGCTTGCCGTGAGCTTCCAAAGCTCGGGGACGAGTTTGCCGTCTGTGCCGGTGCGCAGGATGGAGCGCTCGTCATCGGAGCTGTTGGCCGTGAGGCGGCCGTCACTCTCCACACCGATGCTCTCGCTGCTGATGTACTTGTACCATGCGCTCTCGTCCGCCGTCTCGATGCGGTAGTAACCCGTCTCTGTAAGGGCGGAGGCGGTCTTCACGTACTCGTCCTCGGGGATGTCGGCGTCAAGGCGGAAGACACAGGTGTAAGTGCCGCTCTCGGGAGCCTTGAAACGCAGGAAATTGCCGTCGCGGTATGACGCGGGCACGCTGCGTCCGTGCTGGTCGGTCCAGTCGCTCACCACATAGCCGTCAGCGGGATAGGCACGCAGCACCACATCCTCGCCCACGGCGTAGGTGTAGGGGTTGCTTTGGCCGTTGGCATCCACCGTGCCGTACGACTCGTTGTTGCTCTTCACCGTCACGGTGCAGGCTGTGGGCGAGTAGGCCGTGACCTCAACGGGCACGTCGTACACGAAACGCGTGGCGGTGGCATTGGCAGGCATTGCCTTTGTGGAGCTGTCCCACTGGCTGTCAGTCCACGCACCGTCGAAGCGCAGACGTATGTGCGTGAGTCCCTCCGCTGCGTCGTAGGGCAGCAGCACGGAGAGGGTGTAGTCGTTGAGCTGCGAGTTGGCGGAAGTCTGCGCCTCGCCCACCACGGCTACCAGCTCGCCGTCGTCGTCAAAGTCGCCGTCGCTGTTGAAGTCGGCGTAGGCCGAGAGGTGGCAGTAGTTGAGTCCGCCCGCGCTCACCCAGTGCAGCTTCACCTCGCTGCCTTTCGCCGCCGTGGCCACTGAGGTGGTCTGTACGAAGGTGGAGGGACACTCGGAAACGGAGTAGAGGCTCACCTCGTCACCGCCGTTGTTGGAGGCGGTAAGGCTGGTGATGTACTGGCCGTAGCTGCTCACGGTGCCGAGGTCCGTGAGATCCTCGGCGGGGCTGCCCCACTTGTTGACGGAGAAATTTGCCGTGAGCGTGGTGGCTGCCGCGCCCATATAGGTGTAGGGGTTGTCCGTGCTGACGGCGTTGCCGTCGGTGTCTGTCCAACGGTAGAAGTCGTAGCCAGCCTTCGCCGTGGCCTGCACGGTGACATCGTCCGTGGTGGTGACGCTGCTTTCCGTGCTGCCCTTGATGGCGGCCGTGCCCTGCGCCTCGTCCGCTGTGGCGACGGTGACGGTGCGGGCGGTGGTGACATCATCGCGCAGGGCAACCTTGAAGCTGAGCGAGGTGCCGTCAGAGAATTCCACCTTGGCTTTCACCGAGCCGATTGTGGCTGCGGTGGGCACCGTGATGGAGAGACCGTCGGCCTGCTCGTCCTCGCTTATCACGCCGTCGTTGTTGAAGTCCATGCCCGTCGTGGCAGTAACCCCGTCAGGCAGGGTGGCGCTGAGGGTGAATTTCTCCCCGCGCAGCGCGGAGTATTTCCATACGGACGTGCTGTCGGTGGCGATGTGGCGGTAAAGCTGGAAAGAGTCGCCGTCGGGGTCGGTGACGGGAAGGAAATACTTGGTGAAGAGCTGCTCCGCCACCTCCGCCGTCTTGCCCGTCGGCGTGGAGGAGTAACTGAGACTGCTGTTGACGGCCCAGGCGTGGTCGTTGTCATACCAGTCGGGCAGGGTGGCTCCGTTGTCGCGGTTGTCGAAGAAGGCTTTCCAGCGCGGGTAGTAGTAGTCTTTCATCATTCCGCCCCACTCGCGGTAGGAGTAGTCGCGCAAACCGCCGCTCTCGCTGGCGTCCCTGTTGCCCCAGGTGCTGATGAGCGTGCGGGCATTGTTGTACTCAAGCCAGTCGGCGTCCGTGGCGCTGCCACCGCCCTCGGTGGCGATGGCGCGTGCCATGCCCGTCCAGCGCCCCAACATAAAGTTGGAGTTGGTGTTGAGCAGGTCGTCAAGGTCGAGCATCAGCTGCAGGTAAGCGTCGCGTCGCGTCGCGTAAGCCGTCTGGTCGCCGGAGGTAGCGGCGGAATTGATGCCCTGCAGCAGGTAGTAAGCGTAGTCGGTGAGTGCCTGACGCGAAAAGTCGGTGAGGTCATAGTCGTAGTTGTCGCCGGAGAGCGTGCTCTTCTCGTTAAGCAGCAGGCGGGCGGCATCCGCCACGTCGTGCGCGTTGTAAAAAATTTCCGTGCCGCCCCAGGACGACACCATATTTACCGTAAGCGCGGGACGGGCGCAGACCACTGCCTCCTGCGGCCCCTGCAGAGAGGTCTGGCAGTTGAGGGCGGAGTTGCGCACCTTCTCCCAAGCCGCCTGCGCGTTGGCGTTGACTGCGCCGTAACGCGCCGTGGCGTAATCGGCCAGCCATTCCCTCACGTCGGGGGCGGAGGAACGCCAGGGCAGCTCGAAGAGCGCGTCGTACAACACGGGCACCTGCTCGATGGCCTCGGGTGTTGCGCCAACACCTTTTACGTTGGAGTAAGAGTTCTTCTGGGTATAGAAGTCGGTCATTATCTTCGTAAGACGGCCGAAGAGTCCCGTGCGCCCACCGAAGTTGGGCAGGGCGCAGTATATCGCGTCGCGCCCGTTGTACTCGCCGAAGTGGGTGTGAGCGTCACTGAAGAGGTCGAGCACAATGAGCTTGTCCTGGTCTACCTTGGACACCACGTTGTACTGCTCACTGCTCCACTGCCAGAACTGTATCACCCATTTTGCTGTGCTGTTGGCAGCGGTCATCGCCTCCGAAATTTTCGTGTAGGCTGTCGGCACGTCTATGCCGTCTGTGTTGGCACCCTCGTGAAAGGGATCCATGCTGTAGTAGGCGGAAGTACCCATCACGTCAGCCAGACGCTTGTAGTAGAGTGCGGCCACCTCGGAGAATGCGGTGCTGTTGGGGTCGAGGATGTACGGACGCGTGAAGTAGCACCAATTGCCTTGGTTGTTGGCGGCATACCCTTTCTTTGAGGTGATGTCGGACGGCACCATACCGGAGTAGCCCGGCAGCACCGGCTCCATACCGAGGGCACGCTCGCGCGCCAGTATCTTTCCTGCGAGGGCTTTCTGGCGCGTGTACCACCAGTCGGGGTTGGGACCGCCCCAGCCCTCGAGGTTGTTCATTCCCCACCATGCCTGGAAGCACGGACCGGCGATGAAGTTGTTTGCCTCGTCGGAGGTGTAGCCGAGATCCTGGGTGAGCAGGTCTTTCCACACCGCGTCAAGTCCCACAATCTGCAGCGGCATATTGATGCCGTGCAGCGCCATCCAGTCAATCTCCTTTTCCCAGCGTTCCCAAGTCCAGGTGGACATGGAGTAGGAAAAGGTGCAGTAGTTGAGGTAGTAACGGTAGTCCACCGAGCACGTGTGCTTCTCCCCGTCCTCGGCGGGCGCGGGAAGGGAAACGGAGGTGAGGTCGGTGGTAAGGTTGTTCCAGGTGAGGTTAACGTGCGCCGTGTGGTTAAGGTACCAGTTGATGCCAGTGGTCACGGCCAGCACGCTGCTTCCCTTGATGTAGGGCTTTCCGCTCTCGTAGCTGAGCACAAAGACATCCTTGCCGTCGTCCCCGGCAAGGGAGTTGTCCACCTCGGTCACAAAGCGGTCGGCCGTGCCGCTGCCGCCGATGCGGTTGAGCAGGTCGGAAACCACGCTCGGATTTTTCTCTGCCGCCGCACTCAGGTGCAGTAGGCATGTAAGGAGAAAAAGGAGAAATCCAGAGCGCGGCGCGGCGGATTTCAGGAAGAAATGCTTCATAATGCGCTTGGCGTTTTCGCGCTAATCCCCCTTCGCCGGAGGAGTCGCGGCGTTGTCGTTTAGTTAAGAGTTAAGAGTGTGTATTTACTTTATGTGTATTGGAAGACATTGTGGGCGGCTGTATTGCGGCGGGGGAGTCCTGCCTCCTCCGCCCGCCCGACCCTCCGCGCCCGCCGTCCGCCATGTGCAGGTGGCGGAAAGTGCGGCGGCGCGTCAGTGCGTCGTTGTCTTTTCAAGGATGTTGGAGGAGAGGAAGTCAGCCGAGTGAATGAGCGCCACCAACGGACTCTTCTCCAGCGCGGCGCGGAAGGCGTAACGCTGCGACGAGCCGTTCTCGCCCATGTCAAACATACCCATATGCCAGCGTATGGCGAGCAGCTCCTCGGGCTTGAGGCGCATATACCAGCCCAACATCAGGCACGACTTCTCGCCGTGCCCGTAAGGGAAGTCGTCTTTCACCTCATAGCCGTCGTAACTCATCCAACGTCCGTTGTCATCTTTCTTCCAACGCTGCGCCTTGTGGTAGAGCTTCACCTTGCATATATCGTGAAAGAGCGCGGCTATGGCGATGCTCTCCTCCGTCACCTCCGCAGTGAAAGGCGACGCGCCGCTCTCTATGGCGGGCTTCGCCACGCTTTCGTACAGGCGCATCGCCGTCTCAAAGACGTTGATGGAGTGCCGGCACAGCCCGCCGTCCTCATTGAGGTGGAAGAGCGTTGAGCTTGGCGCGGTGTAGAAGTCCGTGCTGTCCAGGTAGGCGAGAACCTTTTCCAGTCCGTCGCGGTGAATGTGCTTGTGGCACAGGTCGGCAAACAGCTGCTTGTTGGCGGCAATCTCTTCTTGTGTCATGATGGCTGCGTGTTAGATATTGTTGTTTCGCTGCCCGGCTCGTGCGGGGCGCACCCGGCGGCAGTCCCGGCAGCGGCTTCGGCGGGCGTCAGCCCCATCTCCGCCGCTTTCCCGAGGATGAATGCGAGGGCGGGGGCGTGCTCGTTGGGCACGTCGCCATCGAGTATTGCATCTTTCAGTGCCGTCTTCAGCACTCCAATCTCGCGGCAGGGCGGCAGGCGGAAGATGCGCATTATCTCCTCGCCGTCAACGGGCGGCTGGAAGTTGCGCACACGGTCTTTTTCTTCTATGTCTACCAGCTTGCGGCGCACTGTCTGGAAGTTCTGCAGGAATGTCTTCTTGCGCTGCTCGTTCTTGCTCGTCACGTCAGCCTCGCAAAGCAACATCAGGTCGTCGATGTCGTCACCCGCCTCGAAGAGGAGGCGGCGCACAGCGCTGTCCGTCACTATATCGTCGGCAATGGCGATGGGGCGCATGTGCAGCCCCACGAGCTTCTCAACGTACTTCATCCGCTCGTCAAGCGGCAGCTTCATGCGGCGGAAGAGCGGTTTCACCATCTTCTCGCCGATGTAGTTGTGGTTGTGGAAAGTCCACCCCGTACCCGGCTCCCACCGCTTGCTGCGCGGCTTGCCAATATCGTGCAGCAGTGCCGCCCAGCGCAGGAAGAGTTTGTCGCTCTGCCGCGCCACGGTGTCCAGCACCTCCAGCGTGTGGTAGAAGTTGTTTTTGTGCGAGCGACCGTTGCGCGTCTCCACGCAGTCAAGCGCCGCCACCTCCGGCAGTATCACCTCCAGCAGGCCGCATCGCTGCAGCTCCACGAAGCCGCGCGAGGGCGTGGGGGCGGCCATTATCTTGTTCAGCTCGTCAATCACGCGCTCGTGGCTGATAATCTTTATGCGGTCGCGGTTGCGGGTGAGCGCGTCAAAGGTCTCGTCCTCTATGTTGAAGTTGAGCTGGGTGGAGAAGCGCACGCAACGCATCATGCGCAGCGGGTCGTCACTGAAAGTCACGTCAGGGTCGAGCGGCGTGGCGATGATGCCGTCCTCAAGGTCGTACACGCCGCCGAAAGGGTCGACAAGCTCGCCAAGTCGCGCCGCGTTGAGGCATACGGCCATGGCGTTGATAGTGAAGTCACGGCGGTTTTGGTCGTCCTCCAGCGTGCCGTCCTCCACGACGGGCTTGCGGGAGTCGTGCGTGTAGCTTTCCTTCCTCGCGCCGACAAACTCCACCTCCTGCCCGTGCCATTTCACCTGCGCCGTGCCGAAGTTGCGGAATACCGAGAGATGCGCCCCGCGCCCCAGCTCGTGTGCGAAACGCTCGGCCATTGCGATGCCGCTTCCCACCACCACCACATCGATGTCATTGGTGGGGCGTTGCAGGAAGAGGTCGCGCACGTATCCGCCTACAAGGTAGCACTCTATCCCAAGGCTGTCCGCCGTGCGCGTTATCGTGTGGAAGAGCGGGGTGTCTATCTGTCCCCTTATCTCGTCTTGGCTGAGTGTCTTCATTTCGGGGTTTAGCAGTCCGCTGTGCGGACTCTTTGTCTTATGTCCCTGTGGTGTCCTTGTCTCCTTATATATAATATTGCGTGCCACCGCCCGTGTTTTACCGCCGTTGGGGTGTCCGTCCCGGCGCGTGTGCCGGCGGCGGTTCCGTCAATACCCGTAGTTGTCGCGCACGAGGCGCAGCTGGTAGGTGGTGTGGTAGGTGTTGTCCGTCACGCTGAGCGACATATATCCGTTGTCCATCTGGGAGATGTACGCCACTATCTCCGGGTGGTACGACTGCGTGAAGTTGAGCAAGATGCGGCGCGAAGAGACATTCCATGTGCCTGTCTCGTAGAGGTTGCCGCTTCCGGTCACGTTGAATTCACCGTTTGAGTAGAAAGTGAAGCGGTCGCCGTACTGGTAGGGCGGCTCCTCATAGCTGCCCACCTCCACCACGCGCCACGTGCCGACGAGGGTGTCCGACGCCCACCAGTCGTCCTCGCAGCCTGTGAGCGAGAGCAGGGACACCAGCGCCACGAGTAGCGCCAGCGCATTTTGCCTAAGGGAAAAGTTTTTTGCAGGGAATGACATAAGTACGTGCTTGCTTTGGGGTTGTTGTGTGTTGCAAAATATCGTGCAAAGATAGTGAGAAAGCGCGAAAGGCGGCACTATGACATGCCGGGGCTACCTTTTTCAGTGCGAGCAAACGCCGCGCGGTGGCGGAGGATGGGCGAAAGGTTTGCCTCCGCCCACGCGGTGAGGTTGTCAAGCAAGGGCATGAGGCTCTCGCCCCTTGGTGTGAGACGGTAGTCGACGCGCGGCGGCACTTCGGGGTAGACGGTGCGCGTAATGAGGTCGTCGGCCTCAAGCGAGCGCAGCGTGGAGGAAAGCATCTTTGTGGACACGTCGGGGATGAGCCTTCCCAGCTCACTGAAACGCACGGGCTGCCGCTCGCGCACGGCGTGCAGCGTCAGCATAGCCCACTTGCCGGCAAACTGCGACACCATCTGACGGATGGGGCACATAGAGAGTTCAAGTTTTTCTTCCATCTTTTTCTTCCTCCCAATGGTTTGTCCCTCAGCAAAGGTGAGGGATAGGTTAGTGGCTTACCTTTTTGTAACCTCTTGCGTGCTACCGCTTTATCTCATACTTTCGCGCTGTCAGATGACAAGAACCAATTACAACGACACGATGAAAAGCATTAAAGAGACAAAGAGCGCGGCCCATTTCACGGCCGTCAGCGTGGGTGAGCTGTCCGGCTTGGGCGACTACGTGCTTGAACTGGGCGCGGAGGTAAAAATCCCTGGTAAGGTTTTCGGCGGTGCGGCCTGCGGCGCGACGGGCGCGGAGTTTTCCTACCAGGTGTTCCGCCCCGGGCAGGAGACGGGCTTCTACCACACGCACAAGACGCACGAGGAGCTCTATTTCGTCCTCTCCGGCGCGGGCGAGATGGAGGTTGACGGAGAAAAGGTGGCGGTGGCCGAGGGCAGCGCGGTGAGGGTTGCCCCCGAGGGGCGGCGCACGCTGCGCAACACGGGGTCTGCCCCGATGGTGGTGCTGTGCGTGCAGTATCTCGCCGGCACTTTCACCGCCGCCGACACCGCCGACGGCGTGATAGGCTGAAAAGGCAAGGCGGACAGGGTGCGCACTGCGGTGGACACCGCGCCGTGCCGACCGTCTTTTGCATTTGCCAAAGCGCGGGGAAGCGCAGTGCAGGGCGTGTACGCCCGCCGCACTGCGCTTCCTTTTTCCTTGTACTTTTCCGCCTCCGCTTGGCAAAGGGCTCATTCACGCCCCCTCAAAGCCTCCCCCGCATGGGGAAGATTGTCACCCCGCGCCGTTTGGCGGGCGGGTTCAGCCTATGTTACCCGAGCGGATGAGGTACTCGGCAATCTGCACGGCGTTGAGCGCCGCGCCTTTGCGTATCTGGTCGCTGACGAGCCACAGCGTCAGTCCGTTGGGGTTGGCAAGGTCCTTGCGTATGCGCCCCACGTACACCGGGTCCTTCCCCGCGAGGAAGAGCGGCATGGGGTACTCCTGCTTGGCGGGGTTGTCCATCAGCACGAGCCCCTCGCCCTCCGCCACGGCGCGGCGCACTTCGTCGGGCTGCACGGGCTGCTCGGTCTCCACCCATATCGCCTCCGAGTGCGAGCGCAGCGAGGGCACGCGCACGCAAGTGGCGGAGGTGAGCACGTCGGAGTGCATAATTTTGCGCGTCTCGTTGTACATCTTCATCTCCTCCTTGGTGTAGCCGTTGTCTTGGAAGATGTCAATCTGCGGTATCACGTTGAACGCGAGCTGATAAGCAAACTTCTTCACCGTCACCTCCTCGCCCGCGAGCGCCTGGCGGTACTGCTGCGTCAGCTCGTCCATCGCGGCCTGACCCGCGCCGCTTGCGGCCTGATAGGAAGCCACGTGCACGCGCTTTATGTGGCTGAGGTTTTCAATGGCCTGCAAGGCCACCACCATCATTATCGTGGTGCAGTTGGGGTTGGCTATGATTCCGCGAGGGCGGCTGAGCGCGTCGGCGGCGTTGCACTCGGGCACGACGAGAGGCACATCCTCGTCCATGCGGAACGCCGACGAGTTGTCTATCATCACCGCACCGTGGCGCGTGATGTCGGCAGCAAACTCCTTTGACACGCCCGCGCCGGCGGAGGTGAAGGCGATGTCCACCCCCTTGAAGTCGTCGTTGTGCTGCAGGAGCTTCACGGTGTATTCCTTGCCGCGGAAAGTGTACGTCTTTCCGGCGCTGCGCTGCGAGCCGAAGAGCAGGAGGTTGTCAACGGGGAAATCGCGCTCGGCCAGCACGCGCAGGAACTCTTGTCCCACGGCGCCACTTGCGCCCACTATTGCTATGTTCATCTTTCTTGTCGTGTCGTTTGGTAGGGTGGCGGTTTGCCGGCTGCAAATTTACACGAAAAATCATAACGCCGCGCCCCGCCCGCCCGCGGTGTGCACACAGCGAGCCGCACCTATTATATATAGGGTGTGAAACAGGCGTGAAATCCGCTGGTAGGGGATACCTGTGACCTATCGCAAGATGTGATATTTTGGCGACGAACGGCGCGATTTCATCAACTTTTCTTGGAAGCAGTGTAAAAGCGCATTAAATTTGCTTCTGCGAAAGGGGCTGGACGCCCCGCCGCGCGGGTACGCCGCCCGCACCGGCACGCACCCATTCCCAGGGCTGCCGCCAGGGAAAAAGCCTTATTATCCAACACCAGAAACACATCTTGCACTTATGCGAAACACACATTTGCGGCGAATGCTCGCCGCCGGGGCACTTTGCGCCGGGACGGGACTGCTGCTGTCCTCGTGCGTGGACGACAGCTACGACCTGAGCCACGACCTCGACCTCACCATGGGGCTGGGCAGCGAGGGACTGTCCGTCAAGCTCGGACGCACCGAGCAGATTTTCCTTTCAGACCTCCTCGACACCGACAAGTCGGTGAAGCTTGACGGCAACAACGTGTACTACCTCGTGGAGAACGGCTCGACGGACGTGACCTTCAGCGTGGAGGACGTGACGGCCACCGTGGAGAACTCCGAGATAAGCACCGCGCAGCGCGTGCTTGACTTCGAGAGCTTCTGCCAACAGCTCGGCGCCGACCCCGCCCGTGTGTCCTCAGTGCCGGTATCAGGCGGCACAACCTTTTCCGGCACGGCGAAGAGCAAGGACAAGGAAAACATATCCTTCCACCTTGAAAACGTCACCAAGGAAATAATCCGCGTGGACAACGCCATACTGCACAGCACGCCGGTCACCATCTCCGTGGCCATAAAGCAGACCCCCAACGTGAAGCTCGCCATCAGCCGCATACACGGCATGCGCATCGTCATGCCCGAGTACCTTAAGGTGAAGGACGCCACCAAGGGCACCATCGAGGGAAACGTGCTCACCCTCCCCGACATCACCAACCCGGCCAACGGCGAGCTGTGCCGCGTGACGGTGTACGCGCTCGACTTCGGCAAGGACGGACTTGCCCGCACGGGGTCCGTCATGCGCCTTGACGACGAGCGCAGCCACGTGAGCTTCGAGGGCGAGGTGGACTTCCGCACCACGCAGGACTTCACCCTTTCCGCCGGCGACTACGCCGACATCACGATGGAGGTGGCCGTGGGCGGCAACCACTCCGCCGATGCGCACACCACCGTGTCGGTGGAAAACGTGACGGGACGCTTCAACCCCGCCATCTCCCCCGACATCAAGCCCATCAGCATACGCGGCTCGCTGCCCTCCTTCCTTGACGACAGTGAGGTGAAGCTCGGCGTGTCAAACCCGACGCTCAAATTTTCCGCCGACTTCTCGCACATACCCGCCGACCTCAACTTCTCCGCGCGCCTTCAGGCAGTGAAAGACGGCGCGGACGGCTTCACACGCGCCATCACGCTGCCCGGCGAGGGACAGAGCGTGACTTTCGAAAAAGAGAAGTCCAACACCGTTTACTTCCACGAGGGCGACACGCCCTATGACCCCGAGGGCACCGCCGCCGGCACGCAGACCGTGCGCGTCAACGGGGAGGGCAACCGCATCTCCTCCCTTATCGAACGGTTGCCCGACGAAATATACGTGGACCTTAAGGACGGGCGGCTGCAGGTGCCGCAGGACAAGAGCTACACCATAGAGCTCGCGAAGGACTACACGGCAAAGGCTGAGTACAAGATATTCGTCCCGTTTGAGTTCAGCGACGGACTCGCCATCGTCTACCGCGACACCACGGAGACTTTCGGCGACGACCTAAAAGACTACAGCGCCAGCGGAATGGACGTGACGGCCACCTGCGTCAACACCATCCCCCTCGACCTCGTGGGCAAGATACAGGCGCTTGACAAGACGGGCAAACCGCTGGACGGCGTGCATTTCGGCGACATACCCATCAAGGCGGCGGCCGACGGCGCAACCGCCACCCCCGTCAGTGTGTCCGCCACGCTTGACACGCCCTCCGACCTCGGGCGCATTGGCAGCCTCGTCTTCCGCATCGAGGCAGCCTCGGGAGTGAACGAGGGCACGCACCGCCTCTGCTCCACGCAGTACCTGCGCTTCAATGACATACGCCTCAAGCTGCGCGGCGCGGTAACCGCAGACTTCAACTGACCTCTCTCGCCCAAAAATAAAAGAACGTTTGGCTTATCGGAAACGCACCTTCCGCAAAAAAGGACTCCTTTTTTTACTCCCCCTAAGAAAAACACACGATGAGAAGAAAACTTACCGCCCTCCTGCTTGCCGCCACCGCCACTCTCACCGGCGCGGCGCAGGAGCTGCGCACAGCATACCTGATGCAGAACTACCAGTACCGGCACGAGCTCAACCCCGCCATGCTTGACACGCCCTACATCTCCATGCCGCTCTTCCTCGGCAACACAAACGTGGGCACGCAGGGCAACCTCGGACTGAAAAACTTTGTGTACAAAATGGAGCCGGGCTGGCAGGGCTACGGCGTGGAGGGGCGCAAGCTCACCACTTTCATGCACCCGCAGGTAAACGCGACCGACTTTCTGCACGACCTGCGCGACCGCAACACCATCGGCCTGCAGGTCAAGTATACCTTTGCCGGTGTGGCTTTCAAGGCTTTCAACGGCATCAACCTTGTAGAGCTTAACCTCCGCTCCAACTCAAACGCCGTGCTGCCGAAGAGCCTCTTCGACTTCATGAAAAACGCCGGCGCGAAAGACGAGTACGAAATCAAGGACCTTGGCCTGCGCTCGGAAAGCTACATGGAGCTTGCGCTGGGGCACAGCCACAAGATTGGCGACCGCGTGACGGTGGGCGGCAAGGCCAAGATTCTCTTCGGCCTGGCTTACGCCGCCGCCGACGTGTCGAAGCTCAACCTGCGCCTTGCCGACGACTACTGGGCCGTGGACGGCACGGCCAACCTTTCGGCCTCCGTGCTCTCCTCCGACTTCAAGCACAACGACAAGACGGACCCCGCGACGGGACGCAAACGCGTGGACGGACTTGACGACGTGGGCGGCGGAATGGCGGGCATTGGTCTCGCCTTCGACCTCGGCGCCACCTACAAGGCGGCTCCGGGACTCACGCTCTCCGCCGCCGTCAACGACCTCGGCTTCATTTCGTGGCGCGGCGTGAAGAAAGCAAGCTCGAAAGGACAGTGGCGCTTTGACGGCTTCAAAAACGACATCTACGCCGGCGGCACCAACAACGGCGACAACAAGATTGGCGACCAGCTTGAGGCTGTGGGCGACGACCTTGAAGACCTCTTCGCGGTGTACGACGACGGCGAGGGCAAGGAGACGCGCGCCATTGCGGCGACGCTCAACCTTGGTGCAGACTACGCGCTGCCGGTGTGGGGCGAACGCGTGCACGTGGGCTTTCTTTACACAAGCCGCGTGCAGGGGCGCTACTCGTGGCACCAGGGTATGTTCTCCGCCTCCGTGCGCCCGGTGAAGTGGCTTGAGCTCGCCGCCAGCCTCGGCTTCAGCTCGACGGGCATCACGGGCGGTGCCGTGATTGACTTCCGCGCCAAGCACTTCAACTTCTTCGTGGGCACGGACCGCTTCGCCGGCAAGGTGTGCAAGCAGGGAATCCCGCTCAACTCCGGCAACGCCAACATCGCTCTCGGCTTCAGCTTCCCGCTCTAAATAATCACGCTGCCCCTTTCCGTAGTGTCAAAAAACGGAAAGGGGCGACTTTTTCTTGCACGCAACCCGCGTTTCGCGAGAAGCGGCGTTTTACAAATTGCAAGCAAAACCGCTGTTTTTCTGACACTGCGGAAAAATGCGGTGGTTTTAACACTTTTGGAATCCGCCCGAAAATGTTGTATCTTGTAGTACAAAGA
>CAVGTC010000052.1:0-17699 GCA_963632255.1 Lachnospiraceae bacterium
TACTACAAGATAGGGACATCCCGCGAGGAATGTCCCTTCATCTTTGCCTATATTGATTTTCAGTCACTTACGAGTCAAAACGCCTGCACTTGGGCCACGGGATACCGCGGTGTATTGTCACTGAAGCCCGGCTTGGTCTTCAAAGTACCGCGGTATCTTGTCACTGAGGTGCGGCTTGCTCCAAACGCGCCCGCCGCCAGTGTCGGACACCGTTAAACTTCATAAAGTTTTTTGTTGATTTCCTAAGGAGTGTGAAAAACAGATGCTTTTCCGGCTCTGTCCGCACGGGCGGAAATGTGTATGCACGCCGACCAAAATTCATCCCGCGCGACTGTTATTCCAGCCAAGCGTGGTGCAAAAACGCGTCCGCACTACTCTCCCTTGAAATCCGCCAACAATCCCAAATCGGCAAGCATACGCCCGTAGACGGCAGCCTTAGCCTCCAGCCTGAGCGGGTAAGCGCGGCTGCTGCTTGGCATACGGTAAAGGCGCAGGGTGCGCCCGTCCTCAAATAGCGTTTCTGTGAAACTCCCCACACGCGGCGGCACTGCGCCGAAAAAGGCGCACAGCTCGTCCGCCGCCTTCTGCCCCGTGGCGGCCACAGTGCGGCAGGAGGGCAGGCGGCGCAGAAGCGCGGCGACATCAGTGCGCTGCTCCACTTCAAGAAACTTGTCGGACGCGTTGTCCCGCAAGCGGTTGACTGCACTGGCTGTGTCGTAAAGCGCCACTCCGAGTTCGGCGAGGAAAGCCGTGATGCGCCTTTTGTCAAAACGCCGCGACGCCGTGTCCACAAACCAGTCGCGCTCGCCGTGGTAAAGCAGTCCGAAAATGCGCCACATGTCGTTTTGCATATTGGGGTAGTAAAAGTCCATCGACCACCGGCGGCGCGGGGGCGGGAAACTCCCCAGCATCAGTAGGCGCGCGCCCGGCGGCAGGAAAGGTTGCAAAGGGTGCGTCTCCATCGTCTTTGGCTCTGTAAGGTTCTGTCAGTAAGAAAAGAGGCGGCGGAGCGGAGCCTTCACCCCACCCCGCCGCAATGTTTGTCTTTCATTTCCGCCGGTAACGTCCGCAGCTTGTGTACTGCACGCGTACCGACACGGCTTGGAACCCTACCGGCATATCCGCGCTACTTGCGCGAAACAAGGTAGCGCTCCGCCTCAATGGCCGCCTTGCAGCCCGAAGCCGCCGCCGTGATGGCCTGGCGGTAGTGCGGGTCGGCCACGTCGCCGGCGGCGAAGACACCCGGCACCGCAGTGACGGGACTGCCGTCACGCGTGACGATGTAGCCCGTCTCGTCCGTCTCGAGCCACTCCTTGAAGAGGTCGCTGTTTGGCTTGTGACCGATGGCAAGGAAGAAGCCGTCGATGGGCAGGTCATAGCGGTGCTCGTTCGCCTCGCCCCTGCGGTACACAAGGTGCGCGCCCTCCACGCCGTTTTCGCCGTAAAGTCCCACGGTGTTGGTCTCAAAAAGCACCTCAATCTTGGGGTTGGAAAGCACGCGGTCACGCATCGCCTTGGAGGCGCGCAGAAAGGGCTTGCGCACCACGAGGTACACCTTTTCGGCCAGTCCAGCCAAATAGGTGGCCTCCTCGCACGCGGTGT
The DNA here is from genome assembly GCA_963632255.1 of Lachnospiraceae bacterium. Taxonomy (GTDB): domain Bacteria; phylum Bacteroidota; class Bacteroidia; order Bacteroidales; family Bacteroidaceae; genus Alloprevotella. Next base: position 1,603 of record CAVGTC010000052.1, read on the forward strand.
CGCCGCCGCCCACCACAGCCACCGTTTTCTTGCGGTAGAAGAAGCCGTCGCAGGTGGCGCACGCGCTCACGCCCTGCCCCTGGTATTTCTTCTCGTCGGCAAGACCGAGGTATTTCGCCGAAGCCCCCGTGGCGATGATGAGCGTTAGACACTGCTCCTCTGTCCCGTCGTCAAAGCGCACGGTGTAAGGCGAGTTGCCGAGGTCGACGCTCTCGGCCGTGGCGGGGCGTATCTCCACGCCGAAGCGCAGAGCTTGGCGCCGCATGTCGTCCATCATCTCGTTGGCGTCAACCCCCTCCGGGTAGCCGGGAAAGTTTTCCACCTCTGTCGTTATGGTGAGCTGTCCGCCGGGCTGCAAGCCCTCGTAAAGCACGGGGGAAAGTCCGGCACGCCCTGCATATATGGCGGCGGTGTAGCCCGCCGGTCCCGAGCCTAATATAAGGCAATCTGTCATGTCGCTTGTGTGTTAGCTTAAAAGTATGGATGTATAGTCTTGTGATTGTCTGCCCTTGCAAAAAAGCGGGGGCAGGAATAGCACCTTCCACCCGCACGGCTCTGGCAAATTGGCATCCGCAGACATACGCGGCGCAAACGGGAACACACCCCGCAAGGTACGCCCTCGCGCCGTCACGTCCCCGCCGGGTGGAAAAGGTCAGCGCAAATCCACCACCTCCACGCCGGGGTGCTGCTTCTCGTCATAACGGAAAACAGAGTCCGCCCACTTCTGGCGCGTCTTCACGTCCGACACGCGTATGCGAGTCCACTGCCCCTTCGCGTCCTTGATGCGCACGGAGAGCGGAAGACTGGTCTGCTTGTCAATGGTGAGTATCATCAGCCGCACGGGCGCGTCCTTTCGCTGCGCCGTCATGCGCACCTCGTGGCACGCCTTGCCGCGGAAAGTGGCGGCAGAAAGCATGAGGTCGTAGCCTTTCTTGTAAAGGTTGACGAAAGCGTAAGGGTTGGTTTGCTGCGCCTCGGCGACGGAGGGGGTCGAAACGTTCACCTCGCCGCTCCCCGCAAGCATAGTCCACTGCGTCGCGCCGTCATACCAAGTGGTGAGCGAGCCGGCGGTAACTTTGTATTTCTTTCCCTGCACCTGTATCTTGCCCGTGGCGGTGCCGTCGGGCTGCGTCCCCTTGAAGCGCGTGCCCTCGAAAGAAGCCTCTATGCCGCCGCAGCCCTGCAGCTTTGCGGCTGTCTTGTCAAGCACGCTGCGTGCCGTCTGCCCAAAAGCCGTCGCGCCAAGCGCGAGGGAGGCGAAAAGAGTGAGGAATATGTGTTTCCCGTCCATTTTGTGTCCTGTATATTGTATATAACTGCGGGGGAAAGCCAGCAATGCTGCCGTAACCGCTCCGGCTATGGGTACGCCGGTATGGCTTTGCACTCCCGCCGCGCCCGTCCGCCGCTTGCGTACGCTACGCCATGCAATGGCAAAGTTACGATAAAAGCGCGGAAAATGCCAAGCGCGGCATACAAAAGCGGTGGTAATTGGCAACGTGCAAAGCCTAATGTCACACAGGAAAGCAGAGACTTTCCCCTTACAGGCGTGAAGAGCGGGTCATTCTTCTAGTGTTTGCAGCAGGGAGGGCGTGCGGCGCGGAAGTGCCTCAAGGCGTGTGCGGGCTTCGGGCGTGCCGGTGGGGATGCCGGCGGCGGCGAGTGCCTCGCGCACGGTGCGCGCGGCTTTCTCCGGGCGGTTGTTCTCCGCGCTGAGGTGGCAGAGCCACACGTTGCGTATGAGCGCGGGATTGAGGTGCGCGGCGAGAAACTCCGCCGTCTGCAGGTTGCTCACGTGTCCGCACCCACCCGAGATGCGCCCTTTTAGCCGTGCGGGGTAGCGCCCCTCGCGTAGCATCACGGGGTCGTAGTTAGACTCCACCACAAGGTGGGTGGCGAGGGACACCGCCCGTTCGGCCTCGGCGGTGAAGTGGCCCACATCGGTGAGCAGCACAAACGTTGTGGCGTCGTGGCGTATGACATACCCCTGGTTGTCGGCGCTGTCGTGTGGCACTTTGAAAGCTGTCACCTCAAACGGACCGACGGCGAAAGGCTCGCCCACGGGTGTCTCCCGCCGCAGCTCTCCGGGTATCTTCTTCGCCACGTGGTGGTTTGCCGTGACGGAGGCGTGGACTTCGGGCGAAGCGTAGACGGGCACCGAAAGCTCCGCGCTAAGCGCGCCCACCGCCTTGACGTGGTCGGTGTGGTCGTGCGTGAGGAGGACGGCCTTGATGGAGGGAAGTTTGAGTCCGTAGTTGTTGAAGCTGCGCTTGAAGGTGCGTATGCCTATGCCGAGGTCGATGATGAGTCCGAAACCGTCCGCAAGGAGCAGGTAGCTGTTGCCCGAGCTTCCGCTGCCGAGCGATATGAATTGAAGCATTGTGTATTGTTTTCCGCTTTGGCGCGTTTTCGCGTCCCGTCCGGCGCATCGGCGACGGGCGGTGTCATTGTTTTTCTTTTTTGTGCCTGCGGACGCTTTCAGGCAAGGTTTCCCCGCTGCGGACGGCCGTCAGAAAGGCAGTCCCACTGCGAAATGCAGCGTGAAGTCGCGCCCGAAGTCCGGCGAGCTTATCGGGTAGTGCAGCCTCCCGGAGGTGACGGCGGGGTTCACCGCCTTCATTCCGCCGTCAAGGCGCAGGATGAAATAATCGAAGTTCAGCCTCAGTCCCAGTCCGTAGCTCACGGCAATCTCCTTGTAAAACCTGTTCCAGCGGAAGCGTGCCCCTTCCATGTCGGCGTACTCGCGCGTGTTCCACACGTTGCCCGCATCAATGAAGAAAGCCCCGTGCAGTTTCCAGAAGAGAAAGGTGCGCCACTCCACGCTAAGGTCGAGCTTGAGGTTGCCCGTCTGGTTCAGAAAGTCCGTCCTGCCGTCCTGCCGCTTGTACGAACCCGGTCCCAGCTCGCGCACGCTCCAGCCGCGCACACTGTTGGCTCCGCCCGCAAAGTAGCGTTTCTCGAAAGGCAGCACGGTGGAGTTGCCGTAAGGTATGCCCAAACCGAAAGCCGCGTGGAAAGCCACCGAGTTGCGCTCGTTGAGCAGCGTACTCTTGGCGAAGTCAAAATCCAGCTTCACATACTGCGAGTAGGCCGTGCCGAGGAAGTGGTAGGCGTTGTTTTCGTACCGCCGGCAATGCCCTATGCGCGAGAAAGCGTACAGCACATTGCCCGCCGCCTCTATGGCCGCCTTTATCTGGAATCCGTTTTTCTGGTACAGCCCCTGCCCCGACGGCGTGCTGCCGTAGAGCGAGTTGTACACAAAGCTGTAGCCTGTCTTAAGTATGAAGAGGTTTTCGTAGCTGTACCGCAGCACAGCGTAGTGCGGGTTGTCTCCCTCAAGGTACTGGCTGCGGAATGTGTCCGACACCCACGGCATATATATATAGTTAACCGAAAGCAGGTCGTAACGGTGCTGCAGCTTCGGGTTGTCAATGCGGTTCCAGCGGTACAGCCACGCCCCCGTCAGCACCCGCCGCTTGAACTCGGGGCGACTCTGTGAGTCGAAAAGCAGCTGCACCTCCGAGGTGGCTTTAAGCCGCTGGCGGCGCGTGAGGTTGACAAAGGGCAGCAGGAGCGAGGGAAAGCGCAGGGAGGCCTCGCCGCTCAGCTCGAGGAAGTGGCGGTTGCCGTACCCCTCAAGTCCCGTGATGGCCTCGTAGGCGGCGCGCCCTTTCAGCGAAAACAGTACTGCACCGCGAAAAAGGTTGCGGTTGGAGTAGGTGACGGCGGCCGCCGCACCGAGGTCGCCCGCAGTGTTTGTCCCCTCCAGCTCCGCCCCGATGCTGTTGGGCTTGTTGCGCCTCAGGCGTATGTCGCAGTCCATCAGCTCCGGCTCACCTTCCACGGGGCGCAGCCGTATGTTGGTGAGTGCCACGGGCGGCAGTGTGTTGAGGCTGCCGTAGGTGTTCTGCACCGCCTGCTCGCTGTATCGGTCGCCCGGCGACAGTCCCACGTGGGCGGAGTAGAGCCGGCGCCTTTCGCGCATCTTCCCGCGGTACACTATCGTGAGCCCGCGGTACGTGGTGGTGTCGGTGGCCGCAGTGTCGGGCCATGTGTCCTCCGCCAGCGTCACGCGGCGGTAGCGTTGCGGACGGTAGGTGCGAAGACTGTCCGCGCCGGGCGGCAGCGCCATTCGCAGCGTGAGGTCGACACCAAGCTCGCCCGGCAGCGTGTCTGCCGCGTAGGTGACGAAATCGTTATGCACGCCGTAGTAGCCTTTCTCGTGCAGCAGCTGCACGATGCGGTCGCGCTCGGCCGAGAGGGCGGACACCTCAATCGGCACACCGCGCCGCAGCTGCGTGGCGGAGGAGTCCGCCGAAACCACGCGCTCCATTTCCGTGCTGTCGAAGACACGGCTTATTCTGTCTATATAATAGCGCGGGCCGGGGTGCAGCCGGTAGGTGACCCGCGCCTTGTGCCCCTTGTAGGTGACTGCCGTGTCGACGGTGGCGTGCAGATAGCCGTCGTTGGCAAGCGCCTGCCTTATGTTGGCCATGGAGGCGACCGTCTGCAAGGGGTCGTAAACCACGGGGGGCTCGCCTATCTTACGCAACAGGCGCGACATTCTGCGTTTCCCCTTCACGCTGTCCGCGCTCGACATACAATAAATGCCAAGCGGAACCTTGACAAGGTTGAACCACTTGGCGTTAGCGTTCTGCCGCACGTAAGCACGATAAGGCGAGGGCTTCACCCCCGCCTTGTCTGACACGAGGCGCACATCGGAGAGCGTGCGTCGCCCCTCGGGGAGGAAACGCCCGCTGCTGCACCCGCACACAAGCAATGCCACCGCCGCTGGCAACGCGTGCCACAAGCGTGCGGCCAGAGCTGACAACCTGCCGTAGCGGCGTGTGTGCGGATGGGAGGGGAAATGCATTTCAAATGCAAAGTTAAGCCTTTTTGGAAAGAACTTTGTAGCTTTGCGGGAAATTCGCCGCGTGGCCGGGAATGCCCGGCAAACGGACTTCCGCCGCGTGTGTGCCGCAATTTTTGCGGCGCGGGCAGCGGTGAAACACACAAGGCTTTTGCTTTCCCGTAACGAAATAAAGTATGTGCGCTCGCTCTCGGTGAAGAAGTACCGGGACGCGGAGGGCGTGTTCGTGGCCGAGTCTCCAAAACTCGTCGCCGACCTGCTGCCGCTGCTGCGCTGCCGCCGCATCTATTTCACGGACGACTTCCGCCGCGCGTACCCGTCCGCCCTCAACCAATGCCTCTCTCCGCAAACGGAGGCGGTGGCTGTTACGCAGGCCGAGCTGGAACGCCTTTCGCTGCTGCGCCAACCGCACGGTGCGCTGGCGCTTTTCGAGACGCCGCGGCGTGACGGGGAGGATTTCGCCACGCTGCTGCCCTTGCCGAGCAAGGGGCTTTGCCTCGCACTTGACGACGTGCAGGATCCCGGCAACCTCGGCACGATACTGCGCGTAGCGGACTGGTTTGGCATACGCGATGTCTTCGCCACCGCCGGCACGGCGGACACATACTCGCCCAAGGTGGTGCAGGCCACGATGGGGGCGATAGGTCGTGTGAGGGTTCACACCGTCGACCTTGTCGCTTTCCTCTCCGCGCTGGCGGATGAAGGCGGCGACGTACCGGTCTACGGCACTTTCCTTGACGGGTGCGACATCCACTCCGAGTCGCTGCGGCAGGAGGGGGTGATAGTGATGGGCAACGAGGGGCGCGGCGTGTCGCCCGGCGTGGCCGCGCTGGTAACCTCGCGCCTCCTTGTGCCGAGCTATCCCGCAGACGTCCCCACGAGCGAGAGCCTCAACGTGGCGGTGGCCACTGCCGTGGTGTGCGCCGAGTTCCGCCGCCGCGCCGCGTGCTGACAAGCCGCCGCGCACAATGTGACACACTTTGCAATGTATCCCCAAATCCCTTACGATATCATTCTGCGGCATCTGCCCGTCCTGCTTTCCGCGCTTCCCGCGCTGATGGCGGTGTGCACAGCAATGGTGTGGCTGCTGCGCTGGCGGGACTTCGCGTTGCTTGCCTCCGGTACCGGAGGGAACAGGAATGAAAAAACGGAAGCAAGCGGAGCGGAAACAGCTCCCGCCTCAGTCTCCACTCCCCTTGCAACAGCCTCCACCCCATATATAAGTATTGTGGTACCGTCCCGCAACGAGTGCCAACAGCTGCAACGCACGCTTGACGCGCTGCTGTCACAGGGCTACACAGGACGCTTTGAGGTCATCGTCGCCGACCAGCTTTCGTCCGACGGCACGGCACTGCTGCTTAAACGCATGCAGACGGACAACCCGCGCCTGCGCTCCACATTCGTGCCGGCAAGCTCACGGCACATCGAATTGCGCAAGCTCGCCGTCACGCTTGGCGTGCGGGCGGCACGCGGCGAGTGGGTGGTGGTGGTGAACGCCGGCAGCGTGCCTTACGGCGCGGAATGGCTAACCTCACTGGCGGGACAACTCACGCCCGCACGCAACCTCGTCATGGCGTACACCAACTTTGACGACGACAAATCGTACCGCGCCCACCGCATCATCTACCGCCGCCTTGCCGCGCAGGCCGGGCTTTACCGAGACTGGCGCGGCGGACGCGTGACGCACAGCCCCTCGGAGGGCTACGCCGTGCGCAAGAGCTGGTTCCTGCAGTGCGGTGGCTTCGCCGACAGCCTAAGTCTGCCTTTCGGCGAGGAGGCCATCTTCGCCGCGCGGCACGCAGTGGCTGCGGAGACAGCGGTGACACCGCTGCGAGCCGCACGGCTCATCGCGCCCCTGCCCGGACAGCGGGAGTGGCGCTCTCTGTGCGTGGAACACGCGGAGACACGGCGACATTTGGGGCGGGTCTCCCGTCTGCCGCGCCTGCGCCATACCTTTGCCACGTGTTTCTTTTGGCTTTTCTATGCCGCTTTCTGCCTTTTCGTGGCAGGACGCGTGGTGCAGTGCCTGGCGGAGGGCTGCTATGCGCCCGACTGGCGCGTGGCACTTGACTCCGTGGTGCTGCTTGTGCTCATACTGTGGCACGCCGCGCCGCTTTGCGCCCTGCGCCGCTGCTGCGACGCCCTTGACGAGCGGCGTTACCACCTGACACCCTTCACATCCTCGCTGGCGCGCCCGCTGCGCTGCCTCGCCACAGAGTGCCGCCGCTACCGACACCGCCGCGACTTTGTGCGCAAATACATGCGCCACGAGTGAGCGGGGACTCCCCGCACGTGACACTTCACACGATACCCAACAAGCAAAACATCCGACAAAACAATATGCCCAAGATTTCCGAACGCGCAGTCGTGATGCCCGAGTCGCCCATACGCAAGCTCGCGCCGCTGGCCAACGCCGCAAAGAGCCGGGGCGTGCACGTCTACCACCTCAACATAGGCCAGCCCGACCTGCCCACGCCGCAGGCGGGACTTGACGCGCTGCGCAACGTGCACCGCAAGGTGCTGGAGTACAGCCCGAGCCAGGGCTTCCAGAGCTACCGCGAGAAACTGACGCACTACTATGAGAAATATGACATCCACCTTACGGCGGACGACATCATTGTGACCTCCGGCGGCTCGGAGGCGGTGCTCTTCGCGTTTCTCTCGTGCCTCAACCCGGGTGACGAGATTATCGTGCCCGAGCCGGCTTACGCCAACTACATGGCGTTCGCCATCTCCGCCGGTGCGAAGATACGCACCATCACCACCACCATCGAGGAGGGCTTCTCCCTGCCCAAGGTGGAGAAGTTTGAGGAACTGATAAACGAGCGTACGCGGGCCATCCTCATCTGCAACCCAAACAACCCGACAGGTTACCTCTACACGCGTCGGGAGATGAACCAGATACGCGACCTCGTGAAGAAGTATGACCTCTACCTCTTCTCAGACGAGGTGTACCGCGAATTTATCTACACGGGTTCGCCCTACATCTCCGCCTGCCACCTTGAGGGCGTGGAGCAGAACGTGGTGCTGATAGACTCCGTGTCAAAGCGTTACAGCGAGTGCGGCATACGCATCGGCGCGCTCATCACCAAAAACGCAGAGGTGCGCCGCGCCGTGATGAAATTCTGCCAGGCGCGCCTCAGTCCCCCGCTCATCGGGCAGGTGGTGGCGGAGGCCTCGCTTGAGGAGCCGGAGGATTACAGCCGCGAGGTGTACGACGAGTATGTGGAAAGGAGAAAATGCCTTATAGACGGGCTCAACCGAATACCTGGCGTGTACTCCCCGATACCGATGGGAGCTTTCTACACCGTGGCGAAACTGCCTGTGGACGACGCGGAGAAGTTCTGCGCCTGGTGCCTCACCGACTTCAGCTACGAGGGCGAGACGGTGATGATGGCTCCGGCGGCGGGCTTCTACACCACGCCCGGCGCGGGGCGCAACCAAGTGCGCATAGCCTATGTGCTGAACAAGGGCGACCTGCAACGCGCGCTCGTCGTGCTGCAAAAGGCACTTGAGGCATACCCCGGGCGCGAGGGCTGGCCCGCCCGCCCCGACGCGGCGGACACACCATCCTAACTACAAAAAGAAGATTTGCTCACACTCTTTCTTGCCAAACGCTTCTTCCGCGACAAGCGCGGGCGCGGCGTGTCCCGCCGGGGCGCGTCCCGCCCCGCCATACGCATCGCCACGGCAGGCGTGGCCGTGGGGCTGGCCGTAATGATAGTCTCCGTGGGGGTGGTGAAAGGCTTCCAAAAGGAGGTGCGCGGGAAACTTTCGGGCTTCGCCTCGCACGTCACACTGCTTAACGAGAGCTTCTTCTCGTCCCCCGAGGCCAACCCCGTAGTGGCGGACAGCAGCGTGTCGGACAAAGTGCGGCGCATCCCGCACGTGGCGGGCGTGCAGCGTTTCTCGGAGAAGATAGGCATCTTCAAGACCGAGGACGACTTTGCCGGCATCGTGCTGAAAGGCGTGGGTGGCGACTACGACCAGACTTTCCTCAAAAGCTGCGTGCGCGAGGGCAGATGGCCGGACTTCGCCAGTGGGACAGCCAACGAGGTGGCCGTGTCGCGCACGCTGGCGGACATGCTCGGGCTGCGTGTGGGCGACGCGGTGTTCAGCTATTTCTTCTCCAACACCATCAAGCAGCGGCGCTTCAAGGTGGCCGCCATCTACGAGACGCAGCTGCCGCAGTTTGACAAGGTGTACGTCATCTCCTCCCTCGCCACCGTCAACCGCCTCAACGGCTGGACGGACGACCTTGCCAGCGGATTGGAGATTAGGCTCGACGGCCTCGACGCGCTTGACAGCGTGCAGGCGGAGCTGAAAAGGGAGTTCAAGGGACGGCACGACAAGTACGGGCATCCTTACGAGTCAGTGGGCATAACGGAGAACCCGCGCACAAGCGCCACGCTGTCGTGGCTCGGGCTGCTGGACTTCAACGTGCTTGTGATACTCGTCATCATGCTCTGCGTGTCGGGCTTCACAATGGTGAGCGGACTGCTGATACTCATCCTTGAGCGCACCTCCGCCATCGGACTGCTCAAGGCACTCGGTGCCACCAACCGCACCATACGCCACACTTTCCTCTGGTACTCCGCATTCATCATAGGGCGCGGTCTGCTCATCGGCAACGCCGCCGGCCTGGCGCTGATATGGGTGCAGAACACATTCCACCCCGTGCGCCTCAACCCCGCCGTGTACTATGTCGACGCTGTGCCCGTCGAGTTCAACTTTGCGTGGATTCTCGCGCTCAACGCCGTCACGCTCGTCCTCACGCTCCTCGCCCTGACGCTGCCCAGCTGCCTCGTCTCGCGCGTGCAGCCCGCCAAAGCCATCCGCTTTGACTGACCCTCCCGCTTTTTCCCGGATTTCACCCAAGCACCAAGCCACCGCCGCTTTATGAAACCACTTGCCGAAAGACTGCGCCCCGCCACGCTTGACGACTACATCGGGCAGAAACACCTTGTGGGTGAGGGCGCCGTGCTGCGCCGCATGATAGAGAGCGGGCACATCGCCTCCTTCATTCTCTGGGGACCGCCGGGGGTGGGGAAAACCACGCTCGCCAAAATCATCGCAACCCGTCTTGACACCCCGTTCTACACCCTCTCCGCCGTCAACAGCGGCGTGAAAGACGTGCGCGAAGTGATAGAGCGCGCCGGTAAGGAGCGGTTCTTCAACACGCAAAGCCCCATTCTCTTCATAGACGAGATACACCGCTTCTCAAAGTCACAGCAGGACTCGCTACTCTCCGCAGTGGAAACCGGCACCGTGACCCTCATCGGCGCGACGACAGAGAACCCCTCCTTTGAGGTGATACGCCCCCTACTGTCACGCTGCCAAGTCTATGTGCTGCAAAGCCTCGGCAAGGACGACCTCCTCGCGCTGTGCCACCGCGCCCTCACCGCCGACCCCGTGCTGAGCGCCCGCAACATCGAGCTGCGGGAGACGGACGCGCTGCTGCGCTACAGCGGCGGCGACGCCCGCAAGCTGCTCGGCATACTCGACCTCATCACCACGGCCGACCCTTCCGACCCGCTCGTCATAGACGACAGCACCGTCACCGAGCGCCTGCAGCAAAATCCGCTCGCCTACGACAAGGAGGGCGACATGCACTACGACATCATTTCAGCCTTCATAAAGAGCATACGCGGCAGCGACCCCGACGCCGCGCTCTACTGGCTTGCGCGGATGGTTGAGGGCGGCGAGAACCCCAAGTTCATCGCCCGCCGCCTTGTCATTTCGGCCGCCGAGGACATCGGGCTGGCCAACCCCAACGCGCTCCTGCTGGCCAACGCTGCTTTCGAGGCTGTGGAGCGCATCGGCTGGCCGGAGGGGCGCATCCCGCTCGCCGAAGCCACCGTGTACCTCGCCACAAGTCCCAAAAGCAACTCAGCCTACAAGGGCATAGGCGCGGCGCTCGACCTTGTGCGCCGCACGGGCAACGCCGCCGTCCCGCTCCCCATACGCAACGCGCCGACGAAGCTCATGGCGGAACTTGGCTACCACGACGGCTACCTCTACCCGCACGACTTTGAGGGCAACTTCACGCCACAGGCCTACATGCCGGAGGGCATGGAGAACGAGGTGCTTTGGCACCCTTGCGCCAACCCGCAGGAGGACAAGGCACGCGCCCGCATGAACGCCTGCTGGAAAAACAAGCCACGCTGAGTGCCGGCAATCCGCGCGGAGTCACGCTCCCAGACACATTTCGTCCGGGACATTTTCCGTGCGCCACAACGCCGCCATGCTTAGGCACTTCGCTTACTGTGCGTGACTTGGGGGTGGCACTGGTTTTAGCGGTGGCACGAAAAATCTTTGCGGGAAAACTTGCTTGGTATTGCGGGAATGCATACCTTTGCACCCGATTTCAAGGGAATACCACTAAGGAAAGGTGCTCGAGTGGTTGAAGAGGCACGCCTGGAAAGCGTGTAAACGCCTAAAGCGTTTCGTAGGTTCGAATCCTATCCTTTCCGCTTTTCCATCCCTTATGATTTGCTGCGGGGCGCGAAGGCGGCATCGCGGTTTTTCATAAAAAGGAATCCCCCAAAAGGGCGGGTGTTTGCGGCGGGTAAAGCCGTTCCAAAGTCCGGGAGGAAGTCAAAACACATTTGAGAGAAAACGGAAAGTAGCGCAGTTGGTAGCGCACCACGTTCGGGACGTGGGGGTCGGGCGTTCGAGTCGCCTCTTTCCGACTTTTCCCCGCAGGTGCTCCGCCCCTCACACGGGACGGGGCATTTCTTTTTTCCCAAAGTGTGGCGCAGGCGCACCGCAAGGCGGGTGGACACAAATCCATTTACAGGGTTAAGCCGGACGGCAAAGCCCCCAATGCCGGTACCTTGCAGCGGCGGGCAAACGCAATTATCCGCAAAATCAAGGAATCCCCCATAACCACAAAGTCTAAAACGATGGAAAAGGAAGTGTACAAGTCAAAAGTGGACGCATGGATTGTGGCGCTTGTCTTCGCGGCCACGGTGCTGCCCGCCATACCGGCTTTCACAACGGGAACGGGATACGCGGGCGCGGTCATCTGCCTGCTGCTCTTCCCCGCCATCTGCGCCAGCCTTTTCGGTGTCCGTTACGAGGTGGGAAACGGTGTGCTGACTGTCAGCACCTGCCACCTTTTCCGTGAGGTTTACTACATAGAAAACATGAAAAGCATACGCCGCACGCGCTGCCCGCTTTCCGCCCCCGCTGCCTCGCTCGACCGCATCGAAATAAAAATGCACAAGGGACACGCGCTGCTTCTCTCGCCGCGCCACCGCGACAGATTCGTCCGTTCGCTGCTCGCTGCCGACCCCGGGATACGCGTGGACTGGGAGCTTGAAGCCTGACGCGAGCCACGTCCTGTGACGGGATTACCGCACCCCCGCACCCCGCCCGAGCCGCCCCAAAGCAAACCCGCGCACTTATATACGGCGATGGGCGTATTATGCGGCGGAAGCCATACTTTCAACATTTCCGCTTCCACAAAAAACGCCCCAAGCAAGCACACTCTTTTTTAGCCTTCGCGTGGGGACTCACTGCCATTCAGGACATCCACGCGCATACACACGTTAGTCGTCAGGCATTTCGCCAAGCAAGAGACAAGCGAAAATTCTCCACGCCGCAATGCGCACGCGCATTTTTCCACAAACCGCGCCCCACGCTCCGCGAGAGGCGCGGAAAGGTCGGCAAAGCGGGCGATAAAGCCGCACAACCAGTGTGAATACATTACAATTCTGTTACGGAGCGGTTGCGGTTACGCTACATTTTGTATACCTTTGTGCCACTTTGAAAAACATCCCCGCCGCCACGACCGGGAAACGGCGGGAATTTGTTTAATGCACCGGGTCGGGAGAGAAAAGATGGATAGCAAGAAATCCGAAATAGCACATCGCATAGAGGAGCTGGCGCAAGCCATGCCCCCCATCTCGCTTGACGAGATGTCGGAGATACGCTTGATGAAGCGCACCGACCAAAAGTACGTCACCAACATCCCCACCCTCCTGCGCCTTTTGGAGGAGACAAAGGGAAGCTACTACGCGCAGCGCATCGACGGCCGCTGCATAGCGCCCTACGCCACCACCTACTGGGACGACGCAAAGACGCACATGCTCTTCCGCTTGCACGAGGCGGGACACAAGCCGCGCCGCAAAGTGCGCGTGCGCACCTACCTCAACTCCAACGACTCTTTCCTTGAGGTCAAGTTAAAGGACAACCACGGCAAAACCACCAAGCGCCGTGTCAAGGTGCCCTCCGTGGAGGCCGTGACGGACAAGGGCGCCGGTCGCGACTTCGTGCTGGAGACCGCCGGGCTGGACATGGAGAAACTCTCGCCGGCCGTGGCCAACAACTTCTACCGCCTCACGCTCGTCAACCTCGCGAAGACCGAACGCCTTACGATAGACTTTTCCATCAGCTTCTACAACTACGCCACCGGACAGCACGCCGGCATGGACAACGTGGTGGTGATAGAGCTCAAGCGCGACGGCCGCTGCCCCTCCCCCATCCTGCCCATCCTGCGCCACCTGCGCGTGAAGCCCGCCGGCTTCTCAAAATATTGTGTGGGCGCGTCGGTCACCGACCCCGACCTGCACATCAACCGCTTCAAGAAACGCCTCATCAAGCTGGGCAAAGTGGCTGGAAGAGTGTGCGCCGCGCTTTGACGCATGCGACTGCACGCCACATACAACACAGAAAACAACCATACAACTGCAATGAACGCATACGACCTTTACGGCATGGGGGCTTTCACTATCTCCGGCTCTTTCCTCAGCCTGCTTGTCAGCCTGCTCATCAACATCGTGGTGACTTGGGTCATCGTACATTTCTTCTACTACCCCAAGGGACGCCGCCGCGACTACTACTTCACGTTCATACTTCTGTCGCTGAGCATCTTTATGCTCATCGCCATCCTGCTGCATGACGCCAACGACATGGGCATCGGCGCGGCGCTTGGGCTCTTCGCCATCTTCGGCATCATACGCTACCGCACGGAGAGTGTGCCCATACGCGAGATGACCTACCTCTTCCTCCTTGTCGCCCTCAGCGTGCTGAACGGAAAGTGCGGACAGCTCTCGCTGTTGGAGCAGCTCGCCATCAACGCACTGATAGTGATAGGCGTATGGGCTTGCGAGAATTTCCTCACCACCAGCAACGAGGGCTGCAAGTACGTGAAGTACGACAACATCGACCTCATCAAGCCCGAGCGTGCCGACGAGCTGAAAGCCGACCTTGAGGAGCGTCTCGGACTCAAGATAACGCGCATAGAGGTGGGCGCAGTGGACTTCCTCACGGACATGACCATGCTGCGCGTCTTCTACCTCGACCCAGACAAGCGCATCAAGAGCGTGGACCGCATCTTCAAGCTGCCGCACGACTAAGCCGCACACCAAAGCCCGGCAAACGCCTCCCACACAGCCAACTGCGGGACACACAGCGCAGGCCGCATCATCCCAACCAATCCTCCCCCTTACCCATGCAGCACACACACACCAGCCAGCGTCGCGGCAGAGCCGCGCTCACCGCGGCGTTCGCCGCCGCGCTTCTCTTCCCCCAAAGCCTGCGGGCCGAGGACGACAAGGGTTTGTGGACGGGTATCGACTTCTCAAAAAGCATCGGGAAGCACGTCAGCATAGACGCCGGCGTGGGGATGCGCACGCAGGACTGGCTCAACGAGATTTCGCGCTGGGACTTCTCCATCGGAGCCACCTACAAGCCCGCAAAGTGGTTCAGCGTGGGGGCGGACTACGTCTTCCTGCACAGCTACTACCCCGGCAACTCGAAGCAGAGGGTTAAAGAGGAGGTGGACGAGGAAGACGGCACAACCGAGTTCAAGGGCTACAACCTCAACACCGACCACGCCTACTGGCGCAACAAGCATCGCGCCGTGGTGGACCTCACGGGAAAGGTCACCTGGGGGCGCGTCACCTTCTCCTTGCGCGAGCGCTACCAGTTCACCCACTACTGCGCGGCCGACTACACCCGCACGCAGTACAAGTACCGCAAGGCACTGCCCGACGGCACACCCGCCGAGGCGTACACCGGCACGCTATACCCCTACGAGGGGCGCAACTTCCGCAAGCTCACCATAGAGGAGGAGGCACGCCACAAGACGACGAAAAACCGCCACTACCTGCGCACGCGCCTTATGGTGGAGTGGAACATACGCCACTGCGCGTGGACTCCCTACGCCTCGTGCGAGCTTATCAACAACGCCACCCACTACGAGGACCTGCATCTTGACAAGACGCGTGTCTGCGCGGGCGCGGAGTGGAAGATAAGCAAGCACCACCGCCTTGACTTCGCCTATGTGTACGAGCACGGGCATGACGATGACACGGACTGCAACACCCACGCGCTGAGCATCGGCTACAAGCTGAAATTCTGAGCCGCACACACAAGGGGGGGCGCGCCGCCGCACCGCGAGCCGGGCACGCACACCTGGAAAAGTCAGCACAGTGTTTCCCACATAACGCGAATAACCGCCTATACAACATTGCGCCGCGTGGTTTACGGCGCGGAGCAGACGCGCCCGCGCCTGCACGCTTTCGGAAGCGCCGCAGCCCCACCGCGAAAAAAGCGAAAGCACCGGAGGCAGGCAAGAAGAAAAGACCGGGGCGGATTTCCTCATTGGGAAATCCGCCCCGGTCTGTTTTGGCTGCGGACGGGGGCGACGCCGCATCAATCCTCGTAAACTCCGTGCAAAGTGAATATGTGGGTCAACTCCTCATCAGTGGTTGCCTTACGCACTTCCTCCTGCACCAGCGATTTAGTCAAGTCCGGACGGCGGTAGCGCAAGCCGGATGCATCGGATGTTTGCCGGATATGCTGGAACCTCCCAACTTGCGGGTTGCTTTTGGCATACTTGGCAAAGCTTTTCGCCGGGAAAAACAACGCGGGGACGGCACGCCGCGCGTTTCCTCCCACGCACGGTGCTCCCCTGCCCCGCTTGCCGCAGCGCCCCACCCCGTCCCGCACCTGGCTACCCGGCATCCGCTTTTGCGCGGCGGGCGGAAAAGCCGAAACGCAAGCGAAACGGCGGCAAAACGCGCGGGCAGGCAAATAATCGGGGGTGTAAGCAAAACGCCCGAAAAACTGACAGAATGACAAAACGCGCCGCCGAGAAAGGAGGGGCAACTTTTAGGAAAGTTTAACGGTGTCGGCGGCCTGTAGCGGCCCGGTGCACCCTTTTTTAAGCCAAGCCTGCACTTCGGTGACAAGATGCCGCGGTACTTTGAAGGCCAAGCCG
>CAVGTC010000053.1:0-17492 GCA_963632255.1 Lachnospiraceae bacterium
CCAAGTGCAGGCGTTTTGACTCGTAAGTGGCTGAAAATCAATACAGGCAAAAATATAGGGACATTCCTCGCGGGATGTCCCTATCTTGTAGTACAAAGATAATACATTTTTCCGCCGAAAGCAAATCGTGCCATATCGTGTCACAAATTGACAAAATGACACTTTCCCGCCCGTTTTCCCGCATTTCCCGTTTCACGCCAAGGCACGTTTCCACCAAAGCCATACGGACAAAAGACAAGAGCCGCTTCGACTACCTTGGCGGGGGAAACGCAGCCCGGCAGATGCCAAGGCACCGCGTTTTATGCGTTGGCACTGTCCACGCACCGCCGCCGTCAGCGCAGACTGTCGCGCAGCACAAGGCGACTCTCCTGCCCCATATTGAAAAGCAGGTCGACGATGCTGAGGTTGGGCAGGAAGCCCGTGCGGTCGGCAAACACCTGGTAGTAGGGCACGGGGCGGAAGCGTGGGTCGTCCTCCGCGCGGCGTTTGGGCGTGACAAGCGCACGCAGGTCCAGTGTGCCGGGCGGCACGTCGCGGGGGGGGATGTAACGCTCCGCGCGGCGCACGGGGTGGGAAAGCTGGAGGATGTCAAGCACCACGGAGCGCAGCGCGTCGTTGAAGTCGACAAGGTATTTGTACCCGCGTGCGTAGACTGCGTGGAAATCGTCGGCGCAGTACTCAAAAAACGGACTCCCCTCGTAGGCGGACACAAGAGCGGTCCAGTGCTGTCGCCGCCAGTCCCCGTGCCCGGAGAGGCGTATGTCGCACACGGCGGTATGGCTTGCGTCGCCGCGCTCCACGGGCACGGTAAGTGCCTGCGGCCCTGCGGACGTGGCAATGTAGCAGCGATTGCGGTAGGTCTGCTTGGCGTAGTGCTCGCACACGTCCTCCACCGCGCCCCCCGCCGCGTAGAGGTGCGCGTAATACTGCACGGGGGCGAGGTAGGCGGTGGCCGCCAGCGGCCACCCGGCGGGTATTACGGTAAGGAATGGGGAAGACAAGGCTGGGCGAGGTTTGCTTTGTGAGCTAAGGATACGATAAGGAAAAATCGGGATATTTCCCCGCAAATATAAAAACAAGCAACCCGAAAGGGTCAGCGGGATTTTCCCAAAGGCTCAAACCACGGGTATTTCCAGCCGTGGGGGAAGACACGGCACACCAGCCGCCCGACAAGTGCCTCGTGCGGGATGGTGTCACAGCGTCCCGGCGCGGTCTCCACGTGGCAAGTCCCGTCACTGCCCACGGCGCGGCACACGCCCACGCGCAGCTGCCCGTGCCCCACAAGGCGGTAGGCGACGGCCTCGCCGCCCTGCGGCACGGCATAGCCAAGGCGGTGGTAGCCGTAGAAACTCTCCCCGGGAAGCCTCAGCCCGTACCATGTGAGGCTCACCAGCGCACGCCCTCCTCCGGGCATTGCGCTTACAGCCGTCCCCTCCCCTACGCTCACCTGCGTAAGAAGCAGGGAGCGCACCGCCAGCAGCAGTGCCACTGCCAGCGCCACGGGCAACGCCCTTCGCGCGACGCTACCCGTACGTGCCTTTCTGAAAAGCGGCGGGAGCATGGAGTGTGTCTTTGGGTTTTCGGGTTGCTAGGTTAGAACCTGGACGGCAAGGGGCATGCGGTGAAGCGCGCCCCGTCCGCCTTACTTGATGTCCCACACACGCTTGAAGATGCGGTTCCAGCGCACGTGTCCGTCACCCCAGCCGTAGTCGTCGTCAAGCGAGCACCAAATGAAGAGCGGCTTGCCCACAATGTGGTCCTCGGGCACGAAGCCCCAGAAGCGGGAGTCGGCCGAGTTGTCGCGGTTGTCGCCCATCATCCAGTAGTAGTCCATCTTGAAGGTGTAGCTGCTGGCGGGGCTGTCGTTGATGTATATCTGTCCGCCGCGCACTTCGAGCTTGTTGCCCTCGTACACGCGTATGGGACGCTCGTAAATGGGGAGGTTGTCAAGCGTGAGGCGCATCGTCGCGCCTTTCTTGGGTATCCACACGGGACCGTAGTTTGCCGTCGTCCAGTTTTTCGCCATGTTCTGCGGATAGAGCCAGTCGGCGTAGGGCTTGGAAAGGCTCACCGAGCGCACCATGCCTCCGCTTTCCTGCAAGGCGCGGCGGGCGCGCTGCGTGAGCGGCATGGAGACGACGCTGCCCGAGGTCTCGGTGGTGAGATCCTCGTTGGTGATGCCGTACGCCTTGCAGAAAGCCTCGTCGGGGAAGTGCTTGAAGTCCACGTCATAGCGGTACTGCGAGTTTTTGGGCTCGGCATTGGCCTTGCCGTCAAGGTAAACCACGTTGCTGCGTATCTCCAACGTCTGCCCGGGAAGTCCGACGCAACGCTTCACGTAGTTTTCGCGGCGGTCGGTGGGACGCGCCACGATGCGCCCGTACTGCTCCTCGTCGCCGCGCATCTGCGCCACGCCGGCAGCGTAGATGCGGCGGTATATCTCCTGCTGCTGGCGGTAGGTCATGTTGGGCGTTATGGCCGCCGAAGCTGGTATCACCACGTCCCCCGGCGAGGTGGCGGGCTTTCCCATCATCTGGTCGCCTATTTGATAGGCGAGGCGGTAGTAGTCCTGGTTTTGCTGGCGCAGGGCGACGGTGTCGCCGGCGGGGTAGTTGAACACTACGATGTCGTTTAGCTGCACTTTGCCGAAGCCCTTCACGCGGCGGTAGTCCCAGTGCGGCCAGTCCACGTAGCTTTTACAGCCAAGCACGGGCATGGTGTGCTGCGTGAGCGGCATATACAGCGGGGTCTGCGGTATGCGCGGCCCGTAGGACAGCTTCGAGACGAGAAGGTAGTCGCCCGTCAGCAGCGTTTTCTCAAGGGAGGAGGAGGGGATAACGAAATTCTGGAAGAAAAACTGGTTGAGGAAATATATCGCCACGAGCGCGAAGACAATGGCGTCAACCCATCCCATCACGAAGCGCGTCACGGGTCCCACCTCAGGCTCACGCCACCACCCCCACTTTATGCGGTGGGAGATGTAGAGATCGTAGATGAAGGGTATCACCACCACGCCCCACCAGCATTCCACCCAGTAAAGGAAAAGCAGGTAGACAAGGGTTACAGCGGAAAACATTATCCAGCCCCTCGCCTTTCCGCCGGCGGCGCGGGTGCCGTTGTCATGCCCGTTGCGGGCGTTGTCGTCTTGCATTGTCTGTGATTTCGGAATTCGGTAAGTGTGCCGGGGGATGTACCGCCAGCGGTGAGGGGGAGGGTCAGAAATTGAAAAGGTCGTCCGTGGAGAGCAGCCCCTCATGCCCCGCCGTGTACTCCGCCGCCAGCACGGCGCCGAGGGCGAAGCCGCTGCGGTTGTGCGCCGAGTGGGTTATCTGTATCATGTCCGCCTCCGAGTCGTAGGTGAGCGTGTGTATGCCCGGCACCTCGCCCTCGCGCACCGCATCGATGCGCAGCAGGTCGGCGGGGTGGCTCTTCGTCCCGGTCACAGTGCCGTCGGGGTTGCGCACCTCGCCCTTCACCCAGTCCGCCTTGCGGCTGAGCTCAGCGCACACTTGCTCGGCAAGCGTGATGGCCGTTCCGCTCGGCGCGTCAAGCTTGTGCACGTGGTGGGTCTCCACCTCGCTCACGTCATATCCGGGGAAGTTGTTCATTATGCGGGCGAGGTACTTGTTCACCGCCGAGAATATCGCCACGCCGAGGGAGAAGTTTGAAGCCCAGAAAAGCGTGTGCCCCTCCTCGGTGCAGGCGCGGCGCACGTCGGCCTCGTGATCCTTGCGCCAGCCAGTGGAGCCGCTCACCACCTTCACGCCTTCTGCCCAGGCTTTCAGGTAATTGCCGTAGGCGGCGGTGGGGTTGGTGAACTCTATCGCCACATCCGCGCTGCGGAAAGCCTCGCTGTGAAAGTCCTGCGGGTTGTCAATGTCTATCACGCAAACTATCTCGTGTCCCCGCTCAATGGCTATCTTCTCTATCATACGGCCCATCTTGCCGTAGCCTATCAACGCAAATTTCATTCTTCCAATAACTTGTCGCTTGCAAAAGTAGCGCAAAAGGGGAAAACGGGAAAGCAAACGCCGAAAACAAGTGCGCGGCGTGCCGTGCCGCCCCGACAGCGACACCGCCCGCTGTACGCGGCGTACAACGGGCGGCGAGATACGTATGGGACATCGGCGCGCCAACTGCACGGAAACCGAGCTCGCCAGCAGGTGGCGGGGTCAGCTTTCAAGGAAATAGTTGACGGAAGTGACGACGCGCACATTCTTTATATACGGAGTGTACTGGTCGCGGTCTTCAATGGAGAAGAGCCCCTGCGTGGCATCCTTTATCTTGCCGAGGCGGCTGTCGGAGTCGTCGGCAAACTTCACGGCTGCCTCGCGCGCCTTTTGCGTGGCCTCCTCAATCATCTGCGGCTTAATCTTGTTGAGACTCGTGAAGTCGTACTGCACCCTGCTGTCGTAGTCGCCTGCGGAAATGGCTATGCCCTGCTTGAGAAGCTCGCCCATACGCGTCATAAGCCCGCGCACCTTGTCCACCTGACCGGAGGAAACGGTAATGGTGGTGGTGATGTTGTAGCGATCGCGCTGCGCCACATTGTCGGACGCGTAGCGGTCGGCGTAAAGGTCAACCACCTGCGGCGCGCCCACGCTGATGTCGGCTTTCGCCAGCCCGTTCTGCTCAAGGAAAGCGGTGATGCGGGTGCACTTTCCGTTCACGTCCTCGTAAAGCGCGGAAAGGTCGTTGCCCGTCGTCTTGTACACAATGGGCCATATTACATGGTCGGCTTTCACTTCCCGCTCCGCAAGTCCGCGCACGGACACCACGCGATCCTTCGCCGCGAAAGCGGACAGCCCGAAATAAACAAACAAACCGAGCACCGCCGTCCCCACGGCGAGTATCACGGCCTCAATGCGATAGTTCTTCATCTCTTTCTCTTCTGTTTTTAGGTTTCACTTGGTTTTTCTCACCATAACGCGCAACACCGCCGTTTCTTGCGCCGCCAGCACGAAAAATCACACAAGTCCGCGAGCCTTTCACTCCGCGGAGCCCTGCGCGTCATCCGCCGCGCCACAGCTGGCTTGCAGCAGCGGGCGCACGCCCTCCATTATGGCGTACAGCTCCGCCGTGGTCTCGGCACGCAGCATCGCGATGCGCGTCTGGCGGAAATTGGGGATGCCCTTGAAAAGTGGCGAGGCGGCGAGATGCCGCCGTACGTGCAATATGCCCCGGTACTCGTCAATGCGCTCCACGCTCTGACGCACCTGTTCCTTAAGCACATCCAGCTTCCAGTCCGGCGACATCGGCGCGTACGCGCTCGGCACCGCGCCCTCCACGGCCTTGTCCGCGCCGTGCAGCGCGTCATGTATCTCCTTGAATATCCACGGCCGCCCGAAAGTGGCGCGCCCCACCATCACCGCATCCACGCCATAGTCGCGGAAAGCCGCCACGGCACGCGCGGCGGAGGTGATGTCACCATTGCCAATGACGGGGATGCGCATGCGCGGGTTGCACTTCACCTCGCCGATGAGTGACCAGTCCGCCTCGCCCGTGTACATTTGCGCCCGGGTGCGCCCGTGTATGGTGAGAGCCTGTATGCCGCAATCCTGCAGCTGCTCGGCAAGCAGCACGATGATGCGGTGCTCGCTGTCCCAGCCGAGGCGCGTCTTGGCCGTCACAGGCACTTTCACGGCATCCACCACGGCACGCGTAATTTCAAGCATTCGCGGCACGTCCTGCAGGAGTCCCGCGCCGGCTCCCTTTCCCGCCACTCGCTTCACGGGGCAGCCGAAGTTGATGTCTATCACGTCAGGACACGCCCGCTCCTCCACTATCTGCGCGGCGTCGCGCACTGCGGCGGGGTCCTTACCGTATATCTGTATGGCGACGGGGCGTTCCTCGCGGCACACGGTGAGTTTTTCCAGACTGCGGCTCACCATACGCACCAGCGCATCGGCGGCGACAAACTCGGAGTACACCATTGACGCGCCCAAACGACGGCAGAGCAGGCGGAAGCCTATGTCCGTCACATCCTCCATGGGAGCCAGCAGCACAGGTTTCTCCCCAAGGTCAAGCGTGCCTATCTTCATTTTGTTTTTACTCTACATAATAATGCGCCACCTGCGCGGAGCACCCTCCAAAGGAGTGTCACGCCGAGCAGGAACGAAACGGCCGCCGCCACCCACGAGCTTTCCACGTCCGCAAACGACGGCACCCACAGCGTGACCACGCCCAAGGTGTTGTTGGCCATGTGCGCCGGCAGACAAAGCCGAAGGTCGTCCGAGCGCAGGTAAAGCAAACCCAAGGCAACTCCTATCCCAAAAGCGGGGACAGCCTGCGCCAGGTTTCCATGTACCACGCCGAAAGCGGCGGCGGCCACGGCAGCCGCCAGCCAGCCAGGCAAGCCACGCAGGAAAAGGCAGCGCACGACACCCGAGCGGAAAATTAGTTCCTCAGTCAGCGGTCCCACCACGCACATAAGCAAAAGGCAGAGCGGGTCATGGCACATCGCCTCGAAAAGCGCGTCTGTGCCGCCGTCGGGAAGCGACAGCATATCCGAAACCTGCGAAAAGGCGTACGACAGCGCAAGTACACCCGCCACGGCGCACACATAGTCCGCCGGCGAGCAGTCCTTCCCCGCCATCTTCCTTTCCGCGCCGCGCAGGAAAGCAAAGAGGCGCAGCCGCCGCCCGGCACGCATCCACCAAACGACTGCAAGACTCAGCAAGCCCTCCACCACGAGGATGGAGACACCCACCGGCACGGCGTTCTCGGCCGACTCCAGCGCGGCGGCGGTTACCGTGCCACCGCTCACGTCTACAACCACCATGGCGAGCGCGGCGGCAACGACCTGCGACACTATAAAGACAATGAGATAGAAAGCAGCACGCCACATAAGCATTACGAAGTTTTTGAGGGATTGAGGGATTAAAATCACACGGGCGACACGGGGAAACACAAGTGACGCGCCCCGGTCAGCCCTTAGCGAGGATGGCACGCACGCAGTCCTCGTCCACGGCAAGCTGTGCCCGCAAGTCGTCCACGCTGTCAAAGCGCCGCTCGTCACGCACGCGCTGAAAGAAATCCACTTTCACGCGCCTGCCGTACAGGTCACCCCCGCCATAGTCAAGCAGGTGCGCCTCTATGGTCTGGTCGTCGCCGTTGTCCATCGTGGGACGCCAGCCAATGTTAAGCATCGCCATATAGCTAAAGCCATCAAGCTCCGCCCGCACGGCATACACGCCGCGCCCCGGCACAATCTGCTCGGCGCAGAGCGGACGCAGGTTGGCCGTGGGGTAGCCCATCTGCGTACCCGCGTGCCGCCCGCGCACCACCTCGCCCTCCAGCCGGTAGGGGCGGTCGAGGCAGACCCGCGCCGTTTCCACGTTGCCGCCCGCGAGGAAACGCCGGACAGCGGACGAACTCACGCGCAACTCGCCCACATCGTAAGGGCACAGCCGCCTTACCTCCATTCCCAGCGCGCTGCCCTGCCGCACATAAGCGGCATAGCCAGCCGAAAGGTCGGAGCCGAAGCGGTGGTCGTACCCCACCATCAGACAGGTGACGCCAAGAGCCTTTTTCAGCACCTGCTCCATAAACTCGCCCGAGGTTAGCGTGGACATGGCACGGTCGAAGTGCAGCATCACGCAGTAGTCCGCCCCCGCAAGCGACAACAGCCTCAGCTTTTCGGCGTTGGGCGTAAGGAGTTCGGGCCAGTAGCGCGTACCCGGGAGCGCGAGACGCGGATGCTCCTCAAAGGTGACGAGAGCCGCCTTCTCGCCGCGCCGCGCCGCCTCTCCCCGCACCTGGTCTATCAGATAGCGGTGTCCGAGATGCACGCCGTCAAAGAAGCCTATGGTGGCGCAGCACCCGCGCTCGTCCGACAGCGCGGTGGGCGGGACGGCCTCATAACGCCCCGACCCGTGAAGTCTGTACAGTGTGTATTGGCTCATGGTTTTTCTAGTCTTTGGGAGGGAATACCTGCACCGCTTCCGCCACTGCGGCGGGCGGCCTCTAAGGCTCGATGTATCTCCCCTCCCCGTCAAAATAGCTCAGCCACGCTCCGCCCGCCGGGGCAACACGCGCCCGCAGCCCGCAACGGCGAGCCGCCTCGCAGTTAGCCTCGCTGTCATCAAGGAAAAGCACCTCGCCGGCTGGCACGCGCAGCATTGCCACCACGCGGTGGAATATCTCCGGCGCGGGTTTCTCCACGCCCATCGCATAGGAAAGGAATACCTGGTCGAAAAAATCGCCCATCCAGTGCCCGCCGTAGCGGAAAAACTCATACTGCGCCTTCGCCCAATGTATGACGTTGGTGTTGCTTAGGAGGCTGACTGGGTAATTGCGCCTTATTTTGAGCAGCATCTCAAGACGGTCTGCCGGTACCTGTGTCGTGAAAGTGTCCCACGCCTCAATCAGCTCCGTGTCCGTGGGTTTGCACTCTAAGGTGGAAAGCCCGCGCAGTCCGTCACAAAACTCCGTCACCGTGGCGGCATTTCGCTCCAAGTCCGACAGCATACCAGCCTGCTTGAACGCGCCGAGGTGCGGCGCGATGTCTATGCCGAGGCGGGCGAAAGCCGCCGTCACCTTTTCGCGGTCGAGGTCAACCAGCACGCCGCCGAAGTCGAATAGCAGTACCATACTCCCCTCCCCTTACACTTTCACAAGTTTGTAGAGCTTGTCGGACGGGCGCACCTTCTCCGGCACGGGTATCGACACCCGCATGCCTTTCATCGCACGTGCCACCGGTCCGTCGTCGCCGTGAATGTCCGTGGCGGTGACATACAACGCCCCCGTGGTGGGGCCGATTACAAGGAGCTTGTCTCCCGGGGCAAACTCCCCCGCCTCGATGTAAAACTCCCCCACCCCGAGGCGCGAGAAGTATTTCAGCCCCTTCCCCACATACTGCTTGCGCTCCGTAGCACTCGAGCCGTACTCCGCGCTCCACTCGCCCAACCGCTGCCCGAGATAGTAGCCGTCCCAGAAGCCGCGGTTGAAGACAGCCGCCAGCCGTGAGTCCCACTCTTTCACCCGCGCGGGGGCGAACGTGCCGTCAAGCACGGCGGCAACGGCTTCCTTGTAGCAGCTCACCACGGTGTACACATACTCGGCACTGCGTGCGCGCCCCTCAATCTTGAAGACGCGCACACCCGCCGCCATCATCTTGTCAATGAAGCCGATGGTCTTCAAGTCCTTCGGACTCATTATGTACTTGTTGTCCACGTCAAGCTCGACTCCCGTCTCGCGGTCGCGCACGGTGTAGCCGCGCCGGCACACCTGCATACACTCGCCACGGTTGGCCGACCGCCCGAGGTTGTCAAGCGAAAGGTAGCACTTGCCGCTCACCGCCATACACAACGCGCCGTGGCAGAACATCTCTATGCGCACGGGCTTCCCCGACGGTCCGCAGATGTTTTCCTCCTCCACCGCGCGGTGAATCGCCGCCACCTTGTCAAGGCTCAGCTCACGCGCCAGCACCGCCACGTCGGCGAAGCGGGCGTAGAAACGCAGTGCCTCGGTGTTGGAGATGTTGAGCTGCGTGCTGAGGTGTACCTCCTGCCCTATCTCGCGGCAGTAGGCAAGCACGGCCACGTCCGAGGCGATGACGGCGGAGATGCCCGCCGCGCGGGCGGCCGTGCAGATGCGTCGCATCAGCTCCATGTCCTCGTCGTAGATGATGGTGTTGACGGTGAGGTACGACTTCACGCCGTGTGCGGTGCACTGCGCCGCGATGTCGCGCAGGTCGTCTATGCCGAACCTGCTGGCACTGTGCGCCCGCATGTTGAGTGCCTCTATGCCGAAATATATGGAGTCCGCCCCCGCCTTGAGCGCGGCAGCAAGCGACTCTCGCGACCCCACCGGAGCCATTATCTCATAGTCTGCCAATGCCATTTCCTTTCCTTTTTCAGTCACTTGACCGCGCAAAGTTAGCACAAACTGACGAGTGGCGCGGGAAAGGCCGGACAAGTAGGCGGGCGGCGGGCACTGCGCGGCTTCATGCCCGCCTCAGCCTGCGCAGGCGGTGCAGCCGCCGCTGCCGCCGGTACGAGCGCCACACGCCCATCCCCACTTTCGGCCAGAGGGGGACGTGCTTCACCTGCCGCCGCACCATGGGGATATCCCACAAAAGCATCAGCATGGCGAAGAAGAACGCGAAAAGGAGCGTCCACCCGAAGAGGGTCTTCACGCTCTGCGCCACCAGCCCCGCCGCCAGCCGCTGTGCCACCTCGCCGAGCCGCTCCGGCGAGGCCGACAGCCGCGCCGCGTCGACGTACTGCGAAAGTCGCGCGAAGCCGTCCGCCACATAATACTTCATACCGTAAGCGTGCAACGCCGCGCCCACTAGTCCGCCCACAAACATGTGCAGCACGTTGAAGACGGAAAGCGCCTGGAAGAAGTGCTCAAACGACATTATCTCGTGCAGGCACCACATGAAAGCCACGCAAAGCAGGGCGTAGGAAAAACCGCGGCACACGATGGGCAGCCTCAGCATCTCTATCGACAGCCCGGTGTCCATCAGAAAATAGAAGCCGCCGGCGTAGAGGGCGAAGAAGGCCAGTGCGAAGGCAATCAGCTTGTAAACGTTCCAGCGCATCAGCTTGAGCCAACCGATGGAAAAGAGGCAGCCGGCTACGATACCGGGCAGCGACCACAGGTTGAGTGCCTCAGAGGTGTGTTCGGCGTAGTGCATCACACTGCCGTAGTACACGCCCTCAAGCACGTGCTCGCACGAGAAGAGAGCCTCCACCACGCCTATCAGCGCTATCACCGGCACCACGTTGCGGTATCCCCACATCGCCGGCTCGTAGTACGGCTTCGGGTGGCTACACATGCGGCGCAGGCAGAAAGCCAGCGTGACGAGCGACGTGCCGCAGACGAGGCGGAAGTCGCGCGAGTTCCACCAGTCGAGCCAGTCGCCGTAGTTAAGCAGGTAGGCGGTCTGCAGGCAGAGCGCGGCCCACAGCACAGCCCCCGTCCAGTCAATCCCACGCAGCGGCACCACCTTCGGCATGGCGCGGACGGGGCGCGTAAGCGCGGCCAGCACGCACAGCGCAAACAGCATCAGCGACACCGTAAACCAGTGCATGTGCGTCCAGTGCGCGGCGTAGGCAAACCACGCCGAGAGATAGGCAGCCAGCTCGATGGAGGAGAGCAGGATGACGTGCAGCAGGGGGAAGAACACGGCGAAATCGCGTTTGGGGGTCATCCACAGCTGTATCACCGACATGCACTCAAACGTGCCCTGTATCTTCGCCACGCCGCACACCACGCACAAAGCCCACAGCAGCGGCAGCGGGAGGGGCAGCGAGGCAAGGAGGTTGCACACGCCCACCACGGCGGCGGCGGCCGTGAGAAGCGTCTTGTTGGTGAAACGGAACTTCATGCGGAACAGCACGGGAAACCACAGTGCCATCCCGATGAGCGTGGCGTAAAGGCACATCTGCACGTCCTCGCGCATCACCCCGCGCTCGCCCACCACGTTGGCCATCGCGCCGAGGTACATCCCGTTTGAAAGCTGGAAGCAGCACGCCAGCAGCACGTACAGCCAGGGGCGCAGCCACTGCGGCACCCACTCGCGGTACATGGGCATGGAGAAAGTGAGGGGCGGCCCCGCTGCGGGACCTTTCAGCTTGTTTTCCTGCATAATGCAAAAGTCAGTTTTTCCCCTCCACGACACACTCCACGCTCATCCCGGCACGCAGTTCGCCGAGCCGCTTGTGGCTTTTCAGCCTTACGCGCACGGGGACGCGCTGCTCCACTTTCACAAAGTTGCCCGTGGCGTTGTCCTGCGGTATAAGCGAGAAAGCCGAGCCCGTGGCGTCGCTGATACGCTCCACCACGCCCTCGAAACTCGCGCCGGGCACGGCGTCCGCCGTCACCTTCACCGCCGCGCCCACCTTCACGCCGGGCAGCTGCGTCTCACGGTAGTTGGCCACCACCCACAGCTCGGAGTTGTCCACAATGTCTACAAGCGCCTGTCCGGGCTGCACAAGCTGCCCCTCATGGATGCTCTTCTTGCCCAGCACGCCGTCCGCCGTGGCGGTTATCACGGTATAGGAGAGGTTGAGCCGCGCCAGCTCCACCGCCGCGCGTGCCACGTCTATGCCGGCCTTGTTCTGCGAAAGGCGGTGTCCCTGCTCCCTCCGCGTGGAGGACAGCGTGCCCATGCTGCGCGACGCCTGCTCGTAGCGGGCGCGGGCGGCGAGGTAGGCCGTGTGCATCTGGTCGTACTGCTGCTGTGTCACGGCATCGTCGCGCAGCAGCTGCGCGTAGCGTTTCTCCTCGCGGGCGGCGTTGTCAAGCTGCACGCGGGCTTCCTCTATGCCTGCCGTGGTGACGTTCATCGCCTGCCCCGTAGTTTCTATGCCCGACGTGGCGGCGTCCTTTCCCGCGAGGGCGTTGGCAAGGTCGGCGCGCGCCTGGGCGAGGCGCAGGCGGAACTCGCTGTCCTCTATCACCACCAGCGTGTCGCCTTTGTGCACGGTCTGGTACTCCTGGAAGCGTATCTCCTTTATGAAGCCCTGCACGCGGGTGTTGACCGGCGTTATGTGCTGGCGCACGGTGGCGTTGTCGGTGTACTCTCCCTCGCCGAAGTGCACAAAGTGGTCGACGACGAGGTATACGCCCCCCACGAGCAGCAAGAGGACAATGACATTGTATATGGCGCGGAGCGCGGTTTTCCTTTTCATTATGTGTCTGTTTTGTTAAGGCGGTGTGTACAGAATTGCTCTATAAAGTGTGTGTAGCGTATTTCAGTGTGTAATAGCAGTGCGCAAGGTTCACCCTCGCGTTGGCCAGGGCCAGCTCGGCGTCAAGCTTCATGTCCGCCGCGTCGGTAAGGTCGGTGACGAGGGCTAGTCCGCTCTCGTAGCGTCTGCTCACCACGCGGTAATTTTCGGTGGCAAGCTCCACGCTCTTCTCGCGCGTGGCGAGCTCGGTGCGTGCGGTGCGCAGATTGACGAAGGCGGCGTGTACGGCGTCTCCCACGCCCTGCCGCGTCTCGTCAAGTGTCTCCCGCGCAAGCGCCGTGCCGAGGCGTGCCTGGCGCAGCTTGCGCTTGCCCTTGTAAAGGGAGGAGAAATTATAGCTTACGCCCACGCCCACATACCAGTAGTTGAGGTTTTTGTTGATGGGCGGCACTTCTATCGTGATGGGGCCGTCAAGGTGGTCCTCCGCCACAAGCGCCACTTTGGGGCGGCGCTCGGCGCGGGCGAGCGTCTCGCGGGTGAGCCCCATGTCCACGGCGAGCGCGGCGCGTTGCACGCCCTTGTGGTTCTCCGCCGCAAGGTTTTCCCACTCCGCCTCGTCACCCGCCGAGGGAAGCGCCGCCTCGTCAAAGGCGGCGGCGGGGAGGGTGTCCACCTCCGCGCTGTCCGTGCCCACGGCGGTGAGCAGCTGGCGCAAGGCAATGTCGGCCTGGTCGTCCATGGTGGTCTTGCCAAGCTGCGTCTGGCGCAGCTGCAGCTCATAGCGCGTGATGTCGTTGCGCAGTGACACGCCAGACTCACGGCGGCGGCGCATCAGCTCTATCTGCGCGGCGGCGAGCGCGGCGTTGGCGGCGTACACCTCCGATTGGTTTCGCAGACTGTGCAGCCGCAGGTATAGGGTGACGAGCGTGTAGCGCACGCGCTGGCGCTCGTCCTCGGCAGTGAGCCGCTGCATCTCGGCCTCCTGGCGTGCGAGGGCAATGCCGCCCTTAATCGCGCCGCCGGCGTAGAGAGCCTGCTCGGCGCGGAGGAGGAAATTGTTGCCGTAGTGGGGCATCGCGGCGGTGACTCCCTCGCCGAATTTTCTGTTCCATAGGCGGGCGTTGCCAAGGTAGGAGAATGAGGCCTGTCCGCTTATCTCGGGCAGCATCGCGTTTTTCGCGGTCTCCACGCCGGCGCCCGCCTCGCTCACGGCGGCCCTCACGCGGCGCAGGGAGGCGTTGTGCGCCTCGGCCACGCTGTACAGCCGCTCCACGCCCTCCTGCAAAAGGGGGCTCTGCGCCCGCACTGCGGCGGGCGACAACACGCCCGCCGCGACGCATAGCAGCGCGAGGGGGCGTCTCATTTTCTTTCTCATGAAAACGGGATGTGTAGAGGGGCGGACTTTGACGCTTTCCGCCCCGGGGTTGTGTCTTTCCGTAATATTCCCCCCGCGCGGCAGTGTGCCGCCCGGCGGGGACAAGCACACGCCGCGCGACAACGCTAAAAAGCCGCCTGCGGCCTGCGGCCAAGGCGTGTCCATTGCTTACACGTCAGGGGACAAAAGAGGCCTTTCGCCTCAAAGCTGCGAGCATACACCCCACTTGTGGAACTTTTGCAGCTTGTTGAAGAAGCGGGAAGAGACGCGCTTTCCTGCTAATTGCATTTTTCAAGAAAGCTCCCTTAAGCAGCGATGACAACGTTGTCGGCTCGTTTTCCCCGTGCCGGCGGCACAACAAAGCGGGAAAGCGGCTTTACTTGCTTGGAAGCGGCGGCAAAGTTACAAAAAAAGCGGCGGACGCGCGGCACGGCCACCGGTTTCTCCCCTTATGTAATGGGCGGCGGTGATGATACTTTCCGTGTGTTGTCACTTTGCGGACTTGCGCCGGTTGCAGTCACGGCAAAGCATCTGGCAGTTGGATGCAATGGTCTGCCCGCCCCTGCTCCACGGCGTGATGTGGTCCGCCTCCATCTTCTCCATCTCAAAGTGCCCGCCACAGCAAGGACACACCCCACTCTGCCGCTCGTACGCTTCACGGCGCATACGGCTGTCAAAAGCGCGTATTTGCAGCGTGCGCTCGTCGCGGTCGAGCACATAGGCGTACACACCCGACTTACGGGTGACGTCGACATCCTCCATCAGCCGCTTCACCTCCACCTCGATAGCCGCCGCGTCAAGCAGTTTTCCGCCATGGCGGACATAGAGCGTACCCCAGTCAAGTCCCCTCATCTCCTTGCGGTATACAGGGAATGTCGCCTTCACCCAATTCACCACGCTTTGGAAGTGAAGCCAAAGCGCGTTGGCGTTTGGGTCGCGCTGGTGGTTTGACATGTACACGTCTATGTTGCCGCGCGACACCCAGCGTATGGCAGTCTCGAGGTAATCCTGCCGTATGGGCGAGCCTTTGAGGTATTTCGCCGCAAGCCCGTAGGCGGGGCAGCCCGTGCGCGAGAAATGCCGCTTGGCATCGGCAATCCACGTCCCGGCGTAGACGGCATTGCGCAGCTCCTGGTCGGTGAGTTCCTCGCCGGCAATGTTGATAGTCTTAAACCACCGCAGCTTTTCCGAGTCGGTGCCGCGGCACAGATACACCGAAAGGCGGTACGAGAGAAAACGCTCCCGCTCGTCGGCTGTGAGCGAGTGGAAGTAGCGCAGCATATGTGAAAAGTCTCCGTGCACATACTGGCACACTGACAGTGTGCGCTGCTGCCCGTCTATTATCTCGTATGTCCCGTCCTCACGGTCGGCCCAGTACATCACGTTGAGCGGGAAGCCGGCCGCCACGGTGTCTATCACGGCTGCACGCTTGGCCTCCCCGTAGACAAATTCGCGTTGGTAGGGCGGCCGTATGTCAAGCCGCCCGCCGTAGCCGCGCACACCGCGCTCCTCGTCATTCACATACCCCTCGCACAACTCGGCAAGGGTCACCTCTTTCAGAGTTATCTCCATATCTTTCAGCGTTTCCTGCGTATAAGTATCCTGTAATAGGGGCATTTCCCATTCACGCGGAGGTCTTTCCCGTCATCGCCCTTTCTGAAACGCGTTATCTCAAACTGCTCCGGGTTGAACTTCTCCAAAAACGTGATAGGCACGCCGCACTCCCCGTTGTAGTCGGCGGGTATTTCCGCCACTTTGTCCACATTTATCGCGTCACGGTTATCGTAAGTAGGGTACTCCTCCGGCGTGTACGTTTTGTACAAAATAATATCCTCGTGCCGCTTGGGTATGTCAAGGTTGGTAAACCAGCATATGCAGCCAAGGTTACGCCGCAGCCTGCCGTCCGCGTCAAGTATGTACCCGTTTGAGCGCAGCCGCCTATGGTCACTTTTGTCGTAGCTGTCTGGTATACCATAATAAGACGGCACATCAAAGAGTGTGTGCCCGCTGTGGTATCCGAGCCAAAGGCGGTTATCCTTTATCAGCGGGAAAATCTCTTTGTAGGTGATGGCGTTTTGGTTACCGATAACAAGGAACTTCTTTTCGTAGCGCATTATCTGCGCGATATACTCTCTAAAAAGCGAGAACGGCGGATTTGTCACCACGATGTCCGCCTCCTTCAGCAGCTCCACACACTCCGCGCTGCGAAAATCACCCGTCTCAAGCGTTGTCAGCACATTGCGCCCACTTTGCAGGAGGCAGCGCACGTCCGACAAGTCCACCGCGCCGTCGCCATTGGCATCAGGTATCTCGTTTATTACCACCTTGTACGCCTCACGCTCCGGCTCGAAGCCGAATCCCTCAAGCGTAAGCTCGCTCCCACTGACAGGCGACCCGTTATAGCATGTGCAGACAAGGCGTTTCAAGCCGAGCGCGCGAAAATTGAGGGCGAAGTACTTGAAAAAGTTGCTTTCATAGGGGTCATCGCAATTGCACAGCACTGTTTTGCCCGCAAAGTGATGGCGGTAGTGGCGCACTTCGTTCTCGATGTCGGAAAGCCGGGTGTAAAACTCGTCTTTCTTCGCCCTCGCGGCGGTGTGGAGGTTTTTGTTTCCTGCCATAAAAAAGGGAAGTGGGACGGACAACGGGGCACGCGCTGTCCGTTCCACTTTCCTTACCAGCCCCGGCGGCGGTTTCCACACTCCCCCGCCCTTTCCGAAAGGGCAGAAGAAAGGCGCGGACCTTTCCATTCGCGTTCACGGGAAGCCTGAGAAGAAACCCGCCACCATCTGTTGGAAATGCCCGCACCCTGAGGATGCAAGCAGTAACCTTATACAGATGGCAGGGGATCACAGCCTTCAAGCTCGTCCCGTGAAGCATTATTCCGATGACTTTCGTGAAAGAAATCAGTTTCTCAGGCTTTTTCTTTCTGAACGCGAAATAACAGCTAATGCTTATGTATGTGTGTGTCTGTCTGTTTGTTTCTTGTTTTTTCTCTGTCTTTCGTTTGTGTGGCAGACGCGGGACATGCCAGGACACGATGTCCGCCGCCCGCGCCACACAGCAAAGTTACAAAAAAACGGCGGACGCGCGGCACGCCCGCTGCCGGCTTTCGTCACTGCGCCGCTTTTCGCCGGGTATCATTTCGCCGTTTTCCCCGAAAAAGTGACGGGGAATAATCATATTTCGCGGCGGGGGAAATTTATGAAAGTTTAACGGTGCCCGACACTGGCGGCGGGCGCGTTTGGAGCAAGTCGGGCTTCAGTGACAAGATACCGCGGTACTTTGAAGGCCAAGCCGCACCCCAGTGACCCGATACCGCGGTATCCCGTGGGCCAAGTGCAGGCATTTTGACTCGTAAGTGGCTGAAAATCAATACAGGCAAAAATAAAGGGACATTCCTCGCGGGATGTCCCTATCTTGTAGTACAAAGATAATACATTTTCGGGCGTTTTGCAAATGCGCCAAAACGGGCG
>CAVGTC010000054.1:0-17389 GCA_963632255.1 Lachnospiraceae bacterium
TCCCGCGAGGAATGTCCCTTTATTTTTGCCTATATTGATTTTCAGGCACTTACGTGCCAAAACGCCTGCACTTGGCCCACAAAGTACCGCGGTATCCCGTCACTGAAGTGCGGCTTGGCCCTCAAGGTTCCACGGCATCGGCACTACAGGTCGGCGGCGTGTCGCGACGGAGCCCGTTTCCGCCTCCGGCGGGGTGTCGGAATGTTAAATCCGCCCCGACCCTCATTTTGTCATTTTGCTTGTTTTTCCGCCCTAAAAGTGACACAGCGGATTTTCAGCTGGCGAGTAAGGGAATTTTACCGACTGCACGGGTATACGGTTCCGTTACCTGGAAAAAACAAGCCGCAGACAGGTTGGAAATTCCCCGTCTGCGGCTTGCGCGTTTGTACTGTGTCCGGTTGTCCCGTGCGGCTTAATGCCGAACTGTCCTTTTACCAACCGGCAAATCTCCGCCGTCACAAACGCCACCAGCTGCGTTTCTTTACGGCAGCCTCCCGCTTTGCCCTGCGGCTGCGGGACTTGTTGGGAAGAAACGCCCCCAGCCTCTTCATCAGTTTGTAGCCCGTCACCACTCCGTCGTAAACGGCCACGGCACGCTCTACCTGCGCCATCCAGCCCTGCACCTTGGTGTCGGCGGGGGGAGGAGTGAATAGCGTTTCCCAATGCTTGCGAATTTCCGCCGCGCACTCGTCGGCCTCACGGCTCAACTGCACGCGCCGGCGGCTCAGACGCTCAAGGGCTGTCGTTTCTTTTTCCATAGGTGGATTAGGTTGGGTGGTCTTCCAGGTGTGGTATACCTATATAATATATGCGTGTGCCGCCCGCGCCCAACAAGCCGAAGCGGTACGGCGGGCATGCCGCACGCTACTGACGCGCCCCGTCATCCTTTCCGTCAATGTCGTCAAGGAAGAGGCGGGCGAGGAATCCTACAATCGGCTCCTCTATCCACGCGTGGCGGCGCGACCACACAAGCGCGCCCGCCAAGACGTAAAGCACGGCTATCACCCCCAGCCCTCCGGCCAGGCCGCCGGTATAGGGGGCGATGAACGCCGCCGCGCAGAATGACAGCAGCACCACCACGACAGCGGCAATGACGGCGACCACCGCAACCGCCATGACGGCTGCAAGAAGCACGGAGAGTTTTTCCACGAACACGAGCCTGAGGCTGCGCCCCCGCAGTTCGGCATACCGCCGCAATTCCGCGACAAGCTTTGCCATGGTGTCTATATTGTGGTCGGATGAAAACACGGCTGAAATATTTCGCCCGGGGATAAATCCTCCCCGAATCACAATGCGCCGTCAACGCGTCTCACGCGATAGGGCGCGACAGTTACGCACAAAAACATGGCGGACGGAACGGGCAAAGCAACGCCCGCCCGTCCGCCTTAAGTCAGTTGCCGGAGGGCTGAAGCTCGTCGGCGATGTCGTCCACGAGGTTCTCCATTTCCTTGCTGTTGAGCTTGATTCCGCGTTTGCGGATAGCCTCCTTGATTTTCTCGCGGGTGTCGGCTCCGTTCTCCGGAGCGAAGAGGATGCCGCAAGCTGCGCCCACGGCTGCGCCGCCGAGGAAAGCGGCCAAAATGCTAAGTCCTTTCATGTCTTTCCGTTATTTGTCCGGCTACGCCAAGAGGCAATTGCATTCATTTGCGCCGCCTCGCGCCGGCCGGATGGTTACTCATTCTTGGTATACGGCTCAAAAGTAGCGATTTTCTTTTCCCTGTACGGAATACACCGCAGTTTTTTGCCGCCAAAGCACGCCAAACGCCGCACATATAGGGCGATTAAGTAAATTTAATGCACTCGGCGGGGGAGGGTTGGCGCGGCTTTGCTACCTTTGCAAACATAATATGCGGAGACTGGAAGCCCCCGGCGGGCTTTCTCCGAAACACCCGGAAGCCAGTCCACGCACGCTCTAATACAGAAACCACACACCCCACACAGACGATGAAAAAGAATTTGCTCTTGACGCTGGGCCTTTGCTCGGCAGTGTTGCTCACCGGTTGCAAGTCAAAGGAAAGCGCTTTCCGCCAGGCTTACGAGAAAGCCAAGGCGCAGGAGGTGGAGAACGAGCAGCAGGCCGCGACAACCACGCAGGAGACCGCCACGCAGACAGTGGCCGTGACGCCTGTAACAGCCACAGAGACTCCCGTGACGGCGGCGGACAACAGTGACGTGCGCACCATCAACGGCGATATCAGCGTGACGCGCGGCAACGCCCTCAAGACATACAGCGTGGTGGTGGGCAGCTTCGTCACTGAGGCCAATGCCAACGCGCTTATGGGACGCCTGCAGAGTGAAGGCTACGACTCGCGCGTGGTGAAGACCAACGAGACCATCAAGGGCAAGACGGGGTGGTACCGCGTCATTGCCTCCTCGTACGACGACAAGACCTCTGCCGTCCAGTCGCGCGGCGCGCTCAAGGCGAAATACCCCGACGCGTGGGTGCTCTACCGCAAATGACACCGGCGTCTGCCGCCACGGCGGCGCGGAGCCGCTGACACGCAAATGTGCCATTCTCCGCTCTTCACGCAGCCGGGCCGCAAGGCCGCCCGCCGCGCGAAGAGCGGATTTTGGCGCATCCGCACTTCCCTGCACAACACGCGGCGCGAGCCGCCGCCCGCACTACCCCCCTTCCCACCCACGCACACAGACACCCCGACACCTTTGGAAAACACACTAAGTCCGCTGCACCCCTCGCCGCAACAATCCGGAAAGACACCCCTGCTGGGTATGACCCCCGCACAGCTGCGCGACACCGCAGTGTCACTCGGCGCGAAGCCCTTCGTCGCGAAGCAGATGGCGGACTGGCTCTACAAGAAGCAGGTGCGCAGCACGGACGGGATGGCCAACCTGCCGAAACAGCTGCGCGAGAAACTCCGCACGCGGTACGAGGTGGGCTGCACGCCCCCCGCCGACTGCCAGCGCTCCGCCGACGGCACGGTGAAATACCTCTACCGCACAAGCGGGGGGCATTATGTGGAGACGGTGTACATACCCGACGGCCACCGCGCCACGCTGTGCGTCAGCTCGCAGGTGGGCTGCAAGATGGGGTGCGCATTCTGCATGACTGGGCGGCAGGGCTACGCGGCTTCACTACCCGTGGCGGACATCCTCAACCAAATTTACTCCCTCCCCGAGCGCGACACGCTCACCAACATCGTCTTCATGGGGCAGGGCGAGCCGTTTGACAACCTGACCAACGTGCTGGCCGCGCTTGACGTGCTCACGGCGGACTGGGGATACGGCTGGAGCCCGAAACGCATCACGGTGTCAAGCGTGGGGCTGGCGAAAGGCCTCACTGACTTTCTCCGGCGCAGCCGCTGCCACCTTGCCATAAGCATGCACAACCCGTTCCCCGCCGAGCGGGCGCGGCTGATGCCCGCCGAGCGGGCGCTCAGCATAACGCAGGTGGCGGACATACTGCGCGGAAGCGGACTCTTCCCAAAGGACGGTCGCACCCCCGACGGCGAGAGCCACCAGCGCCGCCTGTCCTTTGAGTACATCGTCTTCGGCGGACTCAACGACACGCCGCGCCACGCCAAAGGCATCATATCACTGCTGCACGGACTCGACTGCCGCGTCAACCTCATACGCTTCCACGACATACCCGACACGCCGCTGCACGGCGCGGACGAGGAAACGATGGTACGCTTCCGCGACATGCTCACGGCGGGCGGAGTCTTCACCACCATCCGCGCCTCGCGCGGGCAGGACATCTTCGCCGCGTGCGGACTTCTCTCCACCGCCAAGCAGGAGGCGGAGGCGAACGGGGAGGACAATCAGCGTACCTGACCCGTGCGCGAAACGCCGGGGCGTACGTTTCCCGGTATGCCACAAGTACACGCATTATATTATATATATAAGGAACAACAAAGACACAAGTCACCCCATATATGACCGACAACAACAAAGACACAAGGACGGAGGCGCAGGAAAACGCGCCGCACAAGCCGTCCGCCCCGCTTCCCCGCATCGCCATCACGCAGGGTGACACCAACGGCGTGGGCTACGAGCTGATACTGAAAGTGCTCTCCGACCCCGCCATGCTGGAGATATGCACCCCCGTGGTGTACGGCCACGCCAAGGCGGCCATCTTCCACCGCCGCGCCGTCAAGCTGCCGCAGACGGTCACTTTCCACTCCGTCCCCACGGCCGCCGAGGCGCAGGAAGGGAGGGTGAACTTTGTAAACTGCTCCGACGAGGAGATACCCGTCACCTTCGGCCAGCCCACGCGCGAGGCGGGAGCCGCCGCGCTCGCGGCCCTCAACCGCGCGGCCGACGACATGGCGGCGGGACGCGCCGACGCGCTCGTCACCTGCCCCATCAACAAGGCCGACATCCACGGCGCTGGCTTCGGCTTCACGGGGCACACGGAGTACCTGCAAGAGAAATTCGGGCTGGGCGGCGGCTCGCTGATGATACTTTTCAACAACCTTATGCGCGTGGCGCTCGCCACCACCCACCTGCCGCTTTCCGAGGTGGCCTGTGCCGTCACCCGGCAGCTTGTGGAGGAGAAAGCGCAACTGCTATGCGAGTCGCTGAAACGTGACTTCCGCCTCTCCGCCCCGCGCGTGGCCGTATTGGCTCTCAACGCGCACGCCGGCGACGACGGCTTGATAGGCACGGAGGAACGCGACGCCATCACCCCTGCCGTGCAGGCTCTCTCCGGCGGCGGGATGGCCTGTTACGGACCCTACCCCGCTGACGGATTCTTCGGCGCGGGGATGTACCGCAGCTTCGACGGCGTGCTGGCGATGTACCACGACCAGGGCCTCGCACCTTTCAAGGCGCTCGACCGCGGCGACGGCGTGAACTTCACCGCAGGGCTTTCCATCGTGCGCACCTCGCCGGACCACGGCACGGCCTATGACATCGCGGGGAAAGGCGTGGCATCGCCCGACTCTTTCCGCAACGCCATATACGCCGCCATCGACATCAGCCGCAACCGCGCCGCCTACGACAAGGCGCACGCCAACCCGCTGCCAAAGCTCTACCACGACCGCAAGGAGGACGAGCGCGGCCCCAGGCAGCCCCGCCCGCAGTTCAACAGCAAGACGGAGTGACCCCCTGCGGGGCGGAGAAAGGCTCACCCCTCCCCGCCCCATCCGCGCGAACACACATTCCACACAAGCACCCAGCAAATGAAATTTGCCATCATAGCCGCCGGGGAAGGCTCGCGCCTCCAGTCGGAGGGCGTGAGCGCGCCCAAACCCCTCGTGAAAGTGGGCGGCGAGGCGATGATAGACCGGCTGATACGCATCTTCCGCGCCAACGGGGCGGAGGAGACGGTGGTCATCGTCAACACGCTCAACCCGCTCACCGAGCGACACCTGCGCGAGAAGATAGCCCGCGAGGGCGCGACGGACATACGCCTTGTGGTGAAGTCCACGCCAAGCTCCATGCACAGCTTCCA
The DNA here is from genome assembly GCA_963632255.1 of Lachnospiraceae bacterium. Lineage (GTDB taxonomy): Bacteria > Bacteroidota > Bacteroidia > Bacteroidales > Bacteroidaceae > Alloprevotella. The sequence goes on from CAVGTC010000054.1 coordinate 5,414, forward strand.
CGCGCTGAGCCCATACCTCGACGGAGGTCCTTTCTGCCTCACCACGGTGGACACCATCTTCCGTGAGGACGAGTTTGCCGCCTATCTCCGCAAGTTCGCCGCAAGCGCCGCCGACGGCTGTATGGCCGTGACGGACTACATAGACGACGAAAGTCCGCTCTATGTGGGCACGGACGGCGCACTGGCCATCACGGGCTTCCACGACAAGTGCGAGGGAGACCGCTACATATCGGGTGGCATATACTGCCTGCGCCCCTCAGCCCTCCGCGTGCTGGACAAGTGCGTGGAAAGCGGACAGAGCCGCATGCGCAACTTCCAGCGCGCGCTCGTCGCCGCCGGACTGCGCCTCGAGGCTGTGCCTTTCAGCAAGATACTTGACGTCGACCACGAAAGCGACATCGCCAAGGCGGAGGCTTTCCTAAACGGGGAGGACTGATGAAGCGCAAACAACTGCTCGGCGTCAGCCGCTCGCCAAAGTTCAGCCCCAACTCCACCGGCCGTGACGCCGCCATCTTCTCCGCCGTGAGCGACCGCCTGCTGCGCAAAGGCTACGACGTGTCGGTGGTGTCGGAGGACTTGTTTTTCACCGACGATTTCTCCGACTTCGCTGCCGTATACTCCATGGCGCGGGGACGCGACGCGGTAAACGCGCTCGCCGGGGCGGAGGCGGAAGCCGGCGTGCCGGTGGTCAACTCGCCCGCCGCGCTGCTCGCCCTCACGCGCTCGTCGCTGGCCGCGCTCCTCGGCGGGGCGGGCGTGCCGCTGCCCGCCGTCTCGCTGCTGCGTGCCGGTGATGACGGCACTTTCGCCCTGCCCGTCGGCATTGCCTTTCCGCTTTGGCTGAAACGCGACGAGGGCACTTCGCAGCTTTCCGACGACGTGTGCCTTGCCCGCTCGGAGGACGAGGCACGCGAGGCGCTCAGCCGCTTTGCAAGCCGCGGCGTGAAAGCGGTGCTGCTTGAGGCTCACGCCGAGGGCGACCTCGTGAAGTTTTACGGCGTGGAGGGGACGGACTTCTTCTCCTTCACCTACCCCGGCGACGAGGGCGGCTTCAGCAAGTTCGGCACGGAACGGCAAAACGGGGCGGCGCGGCACTACGCTTTCTCCCCCGACGCGCTCGCCGCCGCCGCCGCCAAGGCGGCAAAGGCTGCCGGACTGGCTGTCTACGGCGGCGATGCCGTGGTGGCTCCGGACGGCTCGTTCCGTCTCATCGACCTCAACGACTGGCCGAGCTTCGCCTCGTGCCGCAAAGCCGCCGCACGCGCCATAGCCGAGAGGATATGCCGCGCGGCTGAGGGCGCGGAAAGCTGACACACGCCGGCATGCCACCCGCCCCGGCCCGCACACAATCACACCATCCCAACTCACACAAATGTCTTCCACCCAACTGCAAGCCACCTTCAAGTCGCAGGACACCGAGGAATGGCTTGACATACACTTCACCCGCCCCCTCGGACTTTTGTGGGCGAAACTATTCAACCGCTTCAACATCCACCCCAACGTGGTCACCATCCTGAGCATCATACTCGGCGTGGCGGCGGGCGTGATGTTCTACTTCGACAGCCTCGCCTGCACACTCGCCGGCATACTGCTACTCGTCTGGGCAAACCTTTACGACAGCGCGGACGGACAGCTCGCCCGCATGACGGGAAAGAAGACACGCTGGGGGCGCATTCTCGACGGCTTCGCCGGCGACATCTGGTTTTTCACCATCTACGCCGCCATCTGCCTGCGCCTGCAAGGGCGGCACATCCCTTTCACCGAAACAGACTGGTGCTTGTGGATATGGCTTCTTGCCGCGGTGGCGGGCTTCCTGTGCCACGGGCGGCAGTGCCGCACGGCCGACTACTACCGCAACATACACCTCTTCTTCGTGAAAGGCAAGAGCGGCAGCGAGCTTGACAGCTACGCCAAGCTACGCGCCGAGCTGGCCTCACTGTCGTGGCGAAAGGACGGCGTGTGGATGTTGTTCCTCTATTTTTACGGCAATTACACGCACGCCCAGGAGAAAGACACGCCGCGCTTCCAGGAGTTGCGGCGCACGCTTGCCGGCCGTTTCGGGGACGGGGCGTTGCCGGAGAAGCTGCGGGCGGACTTCCGCGCGGGCAGCCTGCCGCTGATGAAGTACGCCAACATCCTTACGTTCAACACCCGCGCCATTGTGCTCTACCTCTCCCTGCTCGCTTTCCAGCCGTGGCTCTACTGCGCCTTTGAGATAACGGTGATGACCGCGCTCGAGCTGTACATGCGCCGCCGCCACGAGCGGCTCTGCGCCGCCGTCCGCGCGGACGTGCTGGCAGGCAAATACGACAACCAACAGTAAAAACACCCCACCACCGGCGGGAGCTTTCCCCTGCACCAATTCCCTCCCGTCCCTGAAAGATGAGACCTCTTTACCGCAACCTTTTCCTGCTTTTCGGCGTGGCGGCCATCGTCGTGATGCTGTGCACCTTCGATGTCGACTACACCCAGCTGCGCCAGCACCTGCGCCGCGCCGGCCTCTACCTCCCCGCCGTGATAGGCGTGTGGGTCATTGTGTACGCATTCAACGCCCGCGCCTTCCAAAACATCGTCAACAGCGGCACGCACACCAAGCACCTCTCCTACCGCCACGCCTACAAGCTCACCGTGTCGGGCTACGCCTTCAGCTACACCACGCCCTTCGGCTTCGGCGGCGGCCCCTACCGCGTGATGGAGCTGAGCTCGTACATCGGCGTGCCACGCGCCATGTCCTCGGTGGTGCTCTACTCCATGATGCACATCTTCTCGCACATCTGCCTGTGGAGCTCGGCCGTGGTGCTCTTCGCCGTGGTTTACCACGAAATGATGACCACCGCGCTGTGGGTGGTCTTCGGCGTGCTGGCCGCCATCGTCACGGGCGTGGCCGCCGTCTTCAACCTGTGCTACCGCCACGGCGTGATAGTGAAACTCTACCAGCCGCTGCTGCACGTGCCTTTCGCCAAGAAATACGCGCTCGCCTTCTACGAGCGCCACGCCGCCGACATGCGAAAGGTGGACGACAACATAGCCTACCTGCGCTCGCAGCCCCGCGCCTTCTACTCCTCGCTTTTCTACGAGTACGCCGGCCGCGTGGTAAACGCGCTCGAGTACTACTTCATACTTCTCTCGCTCGGCGTGAGCCTCACTTTCTGGGACGCCGTGCTGGTACTGGCGTTCTCCTCGTTGGTGGGCAACCTGCTCTTCTTCCTGCCCATGCAGCTCGGCGCGCGCGAGGGCGGACTCTCGCTCATCGTGAAACTGCTGGGACTATCCGCCCCGGGCATTGGCGTGCTGAGCAGCCTCTACTCGCGCATACGCGAGCTTTTCTGGATTTTCGTGGGCGTGGGACTGGTGAAGATTGGCAACAAGCGCATCATGCGTTAAGCCGGCGCCGCGCGCCACCCGCAACAAAAGACAATGACAAAGACCCTGCTTTTCGACTACGGCGGCACGCTCGACACGGGCGCCTGCCACTGGGCGTACATCCTGCACGACGGCTACCGCGCCGCCGGCGTGCAGCTTGACGAGCCGACATTCCGCACCGCATACGTGTACGCCGAGCGCGCGCTGGCCCGCCATCCGCACATAAAGCCGGAGGACGACTTCCTCACGCTTCTGCGCAAGAAAGTGGCGCTTGAGGCGGAAAACCTGCAAGCGCAAGGGGCGTGGAACTACTCCGCCGCCGAAAGCGCGGAGAAGGTGGAGGCTGTGGCGGCGTACTGTGACGACTTCGCCCGCCGCACCACGCGGCACTCCGCCCTCGTGCTCGACCGCCTCGCGGGACGTTACGCCATGGGGGTGGTGTCAAACTTCTACGGCAACCTCTCGTCCGTGCTGCGCGGCTACGGCCTGGACGGCTGTTTCTCCTTCATCGTGGAGAGTGCCGTGGTGGGAGTGCGCAAGCCCTCGCCGGACATTTTCCGCCTCGGCGTGCAGCGCGCCGGCGTGGCGGCGGAGGAGACGCTCGCCATCGGCGACAGCTTCACAAAAGACATCGTGCCGGCCACGGAGGCGGGCTGCCGCACCGTGTGGTTCAAGGGGCGCGAATGGGAGGAGAAGTGTTATGACGAAACGCTGCCCTCGCGTGTCATCACCTCGCTTGACCAGCTGACGGACTTTCTCTGAGCTTCCTGCCGCCCCGCCAGCGCTTGGCCGCCCGGTTGTCACGCCGCATTTCCGCCCGTGGCGTGCCCCGCCCCGCCGTGCCACGCCACACGGAAAGGCCCGAAACGTCACAAGGACGGGGCGTAAATTGACACCGCACTTGGCAAAAGGCGGCGTTATCTTACAAAATAGCGTAACGCACGCATTTTTCCTTGCGCGTTGCTTGGCACTAATGCCCGAAGCCCGTACATTTGCAATGTTTTTCATGGTATTAGATTTAAGGTTAGTAAAGATTGGTTGTCGTGAGACAATCAATTTTTTTTTGCGCCTACCCGAAAACACGCCAATCCCCACCGCGCCGCGCCCTCCGGTAATATGCATTTTCGCCGCCGCAAAGGTCAAGCAAGCCGCCCTTTGCCCGTACGGCTTGTCGGAAAACGTTAAGTTTGCACTTTCCACGACAACCCGCCGCCGGCGTTTCGCCCGTACGCCCTTTACTGTACAACGATAGTAAAGGCGGCGGCACGGCACGCGGCGGGACGAAGCGCACAAGGAAAGACACAGGGCAAGACACCGGGACAGACACCGGGAAAGCCCTCCGGGAGAAACACCGGGAAAAGCCAAGGAAGGAAAACACTGCGAAGCATACTGAGAGCCATGGAAAAGGACACGACAAGCGGCGCGACGGCGGCGCCGGCCCCCTACAACATCTTCACCAACCGTGACGGCAACACCCTCATCAAGGAGTTTGAGGGCGTGCTGCGGCACAACTCCAACATCAAGCGGCTCGACGCGGTGGTGGGCTTCCTCCGCGCGTCGGGATACTTCACCCTCCGCCCTTTCCTTGACAACATAAACAAGGCGCGCGTGCTGATAGGCATCGACGTCGACAAGTACATCGCCCGCGCCGCCAGTCTGGGAACGCTCTTCTATGGGGCCGAGGGCGAGGTGAAGGACGACTGCCGGCGGCTCCTGCGGCAGGACATTGAAAGCGCGCGCTACACAAAGGAGGTGGAGGACGGCATACTGCGCATGGTGGACGACCTTGCCGCCGGCCGCCTCGAACTGCGCGCCCACCCGTCCAAAAGGATACACGCCAAGATATACGTGCTCTACCCCGAGGACTTCGGCGAGTACAACACAAGCGGCATTGCCATCACCGGCTCAAGCAACCTCTCGGGCAACGGACTCGGCGTCTCCGAGAAAGAGCAGTACGAGTTTAACGTAAGGCTCGGCGACTACCGCGACGTCGCTTTTGCCAAGTCGGAGTTTGAGCGGCTTTGGGCCGAGGCGGGGGGGTGCGAAATTACAGCCGATGACGTAAAGGCCACCGTGGAGGACACCTACCTCAGGGCGGACGTGAAGCCGTACGACCTCTACATAAAGATGCTGATGGAGTATTTCGAGGGACGCGTGCCCGACACCGGGGACACCCCGCTCGACATGCCCGCCGGCTACACGCGCTACGACTACCAGACCGACGCCGTGGAGGAGGGCTACCAAAAGCTCATACGCTACGACGGCTTCTTCCTCGCCGACGTGGTGGGTCTCGGCAAAACGGTCATCGCCACCATGATAGCGAAGAAGTTTCTGCTTGAAAACGGGCGCGACAAGACAAAGATACTTGTGGTTTACCCGCCCGCCGTCGAGCAGAACTGGAAAACCACCTTCAAGGACTTCGGCATTGACAAGTACGCCAACTTTGTTTCCAACGGCAGCCTCGGCAAGGTGCTTGACGCGGACAACTACAATTACTGGGACGCCGACGAGTTCGACCTCGTGCTGGTGGACGAGGCGCACAAGTTCCGCACCAACAGCACCGCCGCCTTCGGGCAGCTGCAGGAGATATGCAAGATGCCGCGCCTCGCGCCCGCCGGCGTGCCGGGTTACCGCAAGAAGGTGATGCTCATCACCGCCACGCCGATGAACAACTCGCCCGCCGACATCTACAACGAGATACAGCTCTTCCAGGACCCGCGCCGCTGCACCATTGACGGTGTGGCCAACCTCACCGCCTTTTTCGCCCCGCTCATCGCCGAGTTCAAGAGCCTGCGCCGCGCCCCCGACTACGACAGCGCGCGCCTGCGCCGGCTTTCCGAGCGTGTGCGCGACCGCGTCATAAAGCCGCTCACCGTGCGCCGCACGCGCGGCGACATAGAGAGCGTGCCGCGCTACCGCAAGGACGTGGGACGCTTCCCCAAGGTGGAGCGGCCCGTGGAGAGCCGCTACGAGCTCAGCGAGCGCGTGGCCAACTTCTTCGAGGACGCCATGACAGCCCTCGGCGAGCGCCTCACCTACGCGCGCTACCGGGCCATAGCCTACCTGCGCCCCGAGGCGGCGGACGGGCGGTACGACAATGCGGAGACCATCAGCCGCAGCCTCGCCGGCATACGCAAAAACGGACTTGTGAAGCGCCTCGAAAGCAGCTTTTACGCTTTCCGCAAGTCGCTGGAGAGCTTCCGGCAGGCCAACCTCAACATGCTCGCGATGTTTGCCCGCGACAGGGTGCCCATAGCCCCCGACCTTGACATCAACGCGCTTATCGGGGCGGGCGCGACGGAGGAGGAGATTGAGGCGAAACTCAACGCGAAAGCGGAGGGCAACCCCCAAAACAGAATTTTCGCCGCCGCCGACTTCCGCCCGGAGTTTCTCGGCATGCTGCGGGCCGACCAGGAGATATTAGACAGCCTCTGCCGCGACTGGGCCACCGTCACCGACGACGACGACTCTAAGTTTGCCCGCTTTGACGAGCTGCTGCGCCACGAGCTCTTCCGCCGCGACCGCAACCCAGGGCAGAAGCTCGTCGTCTTCTCCGAGTCGGCCGACACCGTCGACTACCTTGCCCGCCGCATGGCACGCAAGGACGCGCTCGCCGTCACGGCCGAAAACCGCACGCGCCTCTTCAAGACCGTGCGCGAAAACTTCGACGCCAACTGCCGCACGCGCCGCGACGACTTCAACATCATCATCACCACCGACGTGCTGGCCGAGGGAGTCAACCTGCACCGCGCCAACGTCATCGTCAACTACGACACACCCTGGAACAGCACGCGCCTCATGCAGCGCATCGGGCGCGTCAACCGCATCGGCTCCGCCTCGGCGCGCATATACAACTACGTCTTCTACCCCTCGCGCGAGGGCAACCGCGTCATCAACCTCACGCGCGTCGCGCTGAGCAAGATACAAACCTTCCACTCCACCTTCGGCGAGGACAACCAGGTGTACTCGCAGGAGGAGGTGCTGGACCGCAACCTCGGCAAGCTCTTCGACGAGGCGGTGAAAGCCAGGCAGGAGGAGCGCAACGAGGAGCTGCCTTTCTATGAGGAGCTCCTCGCCCTCCACCGCGACAACCCGAGGGAGTACAACCGCATCGCCCGGCTGTCGCTGCGCAGCCGCACGGGGCGCGCGGCGCGTGAGGCGGACGGGGTGAGGCTCGCGGGCGACACGCTCGTTTTCCTGAAAACCAACTTCCGCCGCGTCTTCTTCCTCGTGTCGTCCACCGCGCGGGAGATATCGGCCCTCGACGCGCTGCGCTACTTCCGCGCCGCGCCCGGCGAGCCGGGCGTGCCGCGCTCCGCCGCCCACCACGCCCACGTGGGCATGGCGCTTGAGGCTTTCGGCCGCATACGCGACGGCGAGCGCCGCGAGCTTGCGGCCACACCCGCCGCAGCCTCCACGCAGGGCGGGCAGGCCGCCGCCGCCGCAAGTGTGATAAGGAGCTTCCTGCCCGAAATCACCGACAGCGACACCCACCAAAAGGTGGAGCACCTCCAAGCCCTTGCCGAGCGCGGCGTCATCACCGCCATACCCAAGCGCCTGCAGCAGATACACAAGGCGCTGCAGCGCGGCGGCGGCACGGGCATGACGCGCGGGGAGGCGCTCGCCGGCATAGTGGCGCTGGCGCACAAGTACGCGGCCTACCACACCGGGCGCGAGGGACAGCCCGACACGCAGGAGACGCCCGCCGAGATAATTCTCTCCGAGTCGTTCGCCCTACAATAAAAAGGCCGGGGCGGGGCGGCGCCCTCGCCGCGGGAAAGGACACAACCACAAGGACACACAATATATATATAGTATACATGGACTACAAGGCAGTCATCAGTGCGAAATACGACCGCGCGGCGTGGCAGGCGCTGCTGCATGACATCTTCCGCGGCAGGGAGTCGTTCTGAGCCGAGCCCGCGCCGGTCGGGACAACGGGCGGCCTGGCGCGCGAGGCGCTCTGGCTGGGCATGATTTCCCTCCCCGGCGGCGAGACGCTCGCCGTGTACGAGGTGCGGCTCTCCGACAGGGTGGACCTGACGCGCAACCGCAGCGGCATACGCGACCTCCTCACCCCGCACTGGCGCGGCATGGGCTGCGCCGGAGCCTTCATGCTTTGCCACAGCGCCGCCGGCGGCGCGCTGCGCTTCTCGTACGTCAGCGAGACGTGGGGCTTTGACGCGCAGGGGCGCTACGGCAAAGTCGCCACCGCCACGCGCCGCTACACCTACCTGCTGGGCGAGGGCGCGGCCTGCCGCACCGCCGCACAGCAGTTTGCCGCACTGCGCGACAGCCGGCTCACGCTTTCCGACGTCACCGCCGCCTTCTCCGTCGAGGCGCTCACCAAGCAGTTTTACAAGGACCTCTTCGGCTGGTACCAGTGGGCCGTGCACCCCGCCTCGCGCGTCACCTTCCCCAACGACACCTCCACCGAGGACGACGACCGCGAGGACATCGAGACGAAGGTGATACGCCTCATCACCCGCGTCATGTTTGTGTGGTTTGTCAAGCAGAAGAGCCTCGTGCCCGCCCGCATCTTCGACACAGCTTTCCTCGGCACCATACTCAGGGACTTCGACCCCTACAGCCCCACCGACGGCTGCTACTACAACGCCATCCTGCAAAACCTCTTCTTCGCCACGCTCAACCGCGCCATCACCGACGGGCAGGGCAACCGCCGCCGCTTCGCCACCAACGCGGGCAAGGACATCAAGACGCTCTACCGCTACGCGGAAATGTTCAGAGTCAGCGAGGAGGAGGTCGTCGGGCTTTTCGCCGAAGTGCCTTTCCTCAACGGCGGACTCTTCGAGTGCCTTGACAAGACAAAGACAATTGACGGCGTCGAGAAAGCCTTCAACTATGACGGCTTCAGCCGCAACGCCCATAAGTTTGCCGACGGACGCTACCGCAACCGCGCCGTCGTGCCCAACAACCTTTTCTTCGACCCCGAAAAGGGGCTCATCCCCATACTCTCCCGCTACAACTTCACCATCGAGGAAAACTCGCCCGACGAGCAGCAGGTGGCGCTCGACCCCGAGCTGCTGGGAAAGGTCTTCGAAAACCTCCTCGGGGCATACAACCCGAGACGAAGGAGACGGCGCGCAACCGGAGCGGGTCCTTCTACACCCCGCGCGAGATAGTCAACTTCATGGTGGACGAGAGCCTCGTGGCCTACCTCGGCGACACGCCGGCGGTGCGCGCCCTCTTTGCCGACGACTTCCGCTACGACGGGGCGCGTGCGGCGGAGTACGCCCGCATAGCCGAAAAGCTCATGCGCGTCAGGATACTCGACCCCGCCTGCGGCTCGGGCGCCTTCCCCATGGGCTTGCTCAACCGCATGACCGACATACTCGGCCGCCTGCGCGCCGGCGGCGACGCGTACAGCCTCAAGCTCGCCGTCATTGAAAACTGCATCTACGGCTGCGACATACAGTGCATCGCCGCGCAGATAACGAAGCTGCGCTTCTTCATCTCCCTCGTGTGCGACTGCGAGAAGGACGCCTCGAAGCCCAACTTCGGCATACCCACGCTGCCCAACCTCGAGACGAAGTTCGCCGCCGCCAACTCGCTCCTGGCGAAGAAACGCAAAACCGAGGGCGACGTCGTGGGCTGCCTCTTCGAAAACCCGGAGATAGAGCGCGCCAAGCGCGAGCTCGCAAGCGTCCGCCACGAGCATTTCTCGGCAAAGACCGCCCACCGCAAAAGCGTCTTGCGCGAAAGGGACCGCCAGCTGCGCGAAAGGCTCGCCGCCCTGCTTGCCGACGCCGACAACTTCGCGCCCGAGGACGCGCGGCAGCTTGCGGCGTGGAACCCCTACGACCAAAACGCCGTGGCAGGCTTCTTCGACCCCGAGTGGATGTTCGGCGTGAAGGACGGCTTCGACATCGTGATTGGCAACCCGCCGTACATACAGCTGCAAAACAACGGCGGCGGCCTGGCGCGCCTGTACGCCCCGTGCGGCTACAAAACGTTTGCCCGCACGGGCGACATATACTGCCTCTTCTACGAGCGCGGCCACCGGCTGCTGAAAGAGGGCGGCCACCTTTGCTTCATCACGTCCAACAAATGGATGCGCGCCGGCTACGGCGAAAAGACGCGCGACTTCTTCGCCGCGCGCACCGACCCCCGGCTGCTTGTCGACTTCGCCGGGGTGAAGGTTTTCGAGAGCGCCACGGTGGACACCAACATCCTGCTCTTCGCCAAGGCGGCAAACCGCCACGACACGCTTTGCGCCGTCACCGGCAAACACGACAAGGACTGCTGCAGGGACTTGGGCGTCTTCGTGCGGCAGGCCGGCACGCGATGCGCCTTCACCGGCTCCGCCCCGTGGGTGGTGCTCTCCCCCGTCGAGCAAAGCATCAAGCGCAAGATAGAGGCCGCCGGCACGCCGCTCAGGGATTGGGACATACAAATAAACTACGGCATAAAGACCGGCTACAACGACGCCTTTATCATTGACACCGCGAAGCGCGAAGAGATACTCTCGAAGTGCGCCGACGCGGCGGAGCGTGAGCGGACGGAGGGGCTGATAAGGCCCATATTGCGCGGACGTGACATCAAAAGGTACGGCTACACGTGGGCGGGGCTGTGGCTCATCAACACGCACAACGGCATAAAAGGCAGCCTGGAGCGCGTCCGCATAGACGACTATCCCGCCGTCAAAGCCCACCTCGACCAATACTGGGACAAAATCTCCACACGCTCCGACAAAGGCGACACGCCTTACAACCTGCGCAACTGCGCGTATTTGAGGGATTTCACGCGGCAAAAGCTGGTATTCGCGGAGATAGCCCGCACGGGCAACGCCTTTGCGCTTGACCTCGGAAACTATTTTGTGGGGAACACAGGATATGTGCTTACCCTTTCCGGCGATTGTGACGAGGACAAACTGCTCTACCTACTCGCTTTCCTCAACTCGCGCGTGTCGCTCTACTGCCTTGACAAACTTTGCACGCGCTTTGACGATAACGGGTGGAGGTGGCTGCGCCAGTTTGTGGAGCAATTGTGCATCCCGCCTTTCACGCGTATGGAAGAGATAGTGCCGCTACTGCGTCCGTGCCTTACGGGCGGCAAGCCGGCGGACTTGGAGGAAGTGAACCGCGCCGTGGCCGTCGTATACGGACTGACCGAGGAGGAAACTGCGTACATAGACTCGCTGCTGGGGAAATATTAGACGTACATAGCAAAAGCGTGGGGCGGCATTTGCCGCTCCACGCTTTTGGTTCTATATTTGGCTCTCCATGTACGCTATTCCCTCTGCGGTGAAGCCGTACGAAGCGTAAACCGCTGATGTCACGGCCGCGCGAAATCCCCCCCCCATCCCCGCCCCGCCCGAAAAACCCGCTGTGTCACTTTTAGGGCGGAAAAACTGTCAAAATGACAAAATGAGGGTCGGGGCGGATTTAACACTTCGGCACCCCGCCGGAGGCGGAAACGGGCTCCGTCGCAACACGCCGCCGACCTGTAGAGCCGATGCCGTGGAACCTTGAAGGCCAAGCCGCACTTCAGTGACGGGATACCACGGCACTTCGTGGGCCAAGTGCAGGCGTTTTGGAGCGTAAGTGCCTGAAAATCAATATAGGCAAAAATAAAGGGACATTCCTCTCGGGA
>CAVGTC010000055.1:0-17363 GCA_963632255.1 Lachnospiraceae bacterium
GAAAAGCTTGGTACCACAACTCCGAAACAACGGTACCGCGCGAGCGAAATTGTCAATTGCGACTATAGACGAATACTTATGGCGAGTCAGATTGCCTAGGATATTTCTAACCCAAACATTTTTCTTCACATTTTTGGATTCGTTTTCGATTTCTACGAGCAATTTCTCTACCCTTGGATTATTTCCATAATACATCCTAGCTTTGCGCACGTAACGTTCCACTTCTGCCTGGGTCTTGTAAATATTTTCTCCAGACTTAAATTTCACGAGCGCTGTTTCAAGCTTGTCCAGAATTTCTGTCAATTCTTCACTAGCCTCCGGCGTTATTGACTCTCCACAGTGCGGACACTTGTCTGTAAGTGCGGGTATTGTTCCTCCGCAGAACGGACAAGCTCTTCCACGCTGTTTGCGTACGGCCGCGTCCGTTTCCTGATCGGACTTTTGCTGCTGTGCATCAATATAGAGGTCGAATTCATCGGGGGCTACGCCAAGGGATTCGGCTTTCTTGAGGAGGACTTTGCGTTCCTGTGCTGTGATGATGCCGTCGGTGAGATATTCTTTGAGGAGGTCTTCGAGTTCCTTGGGATACATAGTTTTATTTTTTGAGGGTGATTCTATGTTGTTTTAGAGAGGAGATGTTTACATCATCGGTGGCATACCGGGCATGGCGGGAGCCTGACCTGCGAAGAGAGATTGCAGTTCCTGAACCTGTCCTGCCTGGCTCCACTGCGGCATGCCCTGTTTCCATACGAGGGTTTGCTGGGTGAGCTGTCCCTGAGAGACGAGTTGCTGAAGGCGCTGGTAGTCGAATGGACCAGCTTGCTGTCCGTTTACGCCGATGTAGTACTGCACCTGCGGGACGGGGGCGGAAGCGGGCATGGGGGGAGCAGCGGAAAGACCCTTGTTCATTCCGGCACCGAGAGAAGGCTGGGCGAAGGAGTCCATACCGTTGTCAATGGCATTGTTAAGCATTCCGGCATTGAGGTTGGCCTGGTGGGCGCCGAGGAAGGTCTGCTCTGTCTGCAGACGGGAGGCGCGCTGCATCTCCTCGCGCTGTATGCGCATGGTCTCGCGCTGATTCTCGAGCTGCATGCGCTGGAGTTCCTCCTGGCCTCCGAGGGTAAGTTTCTGCTGGAGTTCCATGGCATCGAGGTTAAGACTCGACTTCATGCGGAGGTGGTCCTGCTGAAGTTCGTTGTTCAGGTTGAAGTTGGAAATCTGGGCGTCGTGTTGCGCCATGACGCGTTCCTTTTCGAGGTCGGCGGTGAGGGCATTGAGTTCGCGGAAACCGCGGCTGGTCTTGTCCACTTTGATACTCGTGATGTCAAGGCTGCGGATGGTGATACCGAAGAGTTTCTCCACCTGCGGCACTACGTAGTTCTGCACGAGCGTACTGATTTCGATAATCTTGCGCTCAATCTGCACAAGGGGAATCTGTGCATCGCTCGGTGCGTTGCTGACTACGCCCTTAACGAACTTTGTGACCTGACCGCGGAGTTTGTTCTGGAACATCTCGTCGGTGTACTGTTCCGTTTTGTTGACACTATTGAAGAGGTCCATATCCTCAATGGCATAGACAATAGAGCCGTGGACGGAGACGGGGACACCGTAGTCCTGCAGACGGGGGTCGAACACATCGAAGAAGGGTATGGCAAAAGTGACCTGACTGCCCTTGCTGATGTTGCTCAGACTCATCATGTTGTTCTGGACAACGCGTTGCTCAGCTTGTGCCGCAGCTTTTTTCTTTTCTTCTTCCACTTCACGGGAAGATTTGAAACCGAATAATCCCATAATTGTTGTTTTATTTTGTTGTATAGATTCTTTTTACTTTTCCATTGTTGTCGGTCTCGACGGTGGTGTCGGGAGCGATAATTGTGTCGGGGTTGTGGTAGGAGAACATATGGCCCTTGGAGAGTGAGCCGTCGGCATTGGGACGACTGAACTCGTCGATTGTTTCGAGCCATCGGGGCGGGATGCCAAGCTGGTCGTAGACGAACTGTTCGACTATGCTGCGAATGTCCTGTATGTTCTGGGCTGTATAGTTTTGAATTTGTCCGACGAGCGAACTGGGGGCGTTCTGACGTTTATCCTCGATGCGGCGGTAGGCAGTTCGCCTTATGAACGACTTTTCTGCCACAACGGGGGCTGGCGGCATGGATTCGTTCTGCAGGGCGGACTGGATGATACCGGGGTGCTGGCGTACATGGAGCATGGGATTGCCGTAGAGTCCAAACATGAGAATCGTACTCAACGAGAATTCGTCGCTTTCGATGTGGCGGCACATGTTGAAATAGTCGAGTTTGGCACGGAGGAGCGCTTCGCCTGCGGTCATTCCCTTGAACTGATAGAGGGGGTACAGGCGCATGAAGACTTCGCTGCCGGTGCCGGGGTTGAGAAGGAGCTCTCGGGCTTCATCATTGTTGCAGTCGCGATACATGGGCACGGAGATGAGTGAGCCAGTGTAGAGGAGCACTCCACCGCCATAAAGGCTTTGGAGGAGCATGGAGTCGTCGCGGGCATAGTCGGCATAGCGGGCGCCAAAACAGGCGACAGTGTTGAACACGCGGGCGGTGCTGTCGCGAAGGAGGGCGGGGTTAAAGGCTTCTTTGCTGCTGTAGAATCCATCAAGTCCTTGTGCGTCCGACCCGTGCAGGTTGAACATAAGCATGCCCGCCTGACAGATGGACTGACGATAGACTCCAACAGATAATTTGTCAGAAGTGAGCAATTTCGGACTGACGTACATTCCACCGCGAACGAGTTCGGGGTCGTCACTGTTGCAAAGCAGCGGTAGGTGCTGCGTCATGGTGGCACTGGCAGGAATCCACTCTGAGTTGCTGATCATCACAACGTTGCCCACAGGGATGCCGCCACCGTAAAGACTGCTGATATTGAAGTACGCGCCGAGGTCTTGCTCGATAGTGGTGTTAAGCGACCCGTTTTCGAGGGGGAGACGCGAGACGTTGTTTCGCACGTTATTGACGGAGAGTTCCAACTCCACATTGCCATCCGCCATGTCAGCCAACAGCCGACCGGGGAAGGAGTAGGCCATGTCGGTAGGGATGGCCTGTATTGTTTCGACAGCATAACGACTTGATCCGAAAATGCGTGCAACGGAAACCACATCGTCTCCGCCAACAATGAAAAGGTGCAGCTGGATGCCTGTGGTCTTGCCGTTGTGGTTAATGTATGTGTCTACTGCGTTGTTGACTTGTTCCCAATCATCCGGATTTGCGCAGATGGAAAGGTCGGAAAGGTCGATGAATTCCCAGTACATCTGCTGGTCGAAGGCTGACTGGACAAACCGGTTGAACACGTCGCAGACATCGTGCTGACTGCATCCGTACTTCTCTGCCAAACGGAGAGAATGAGTGAGAATCAGTCCGTAATGGTCTTGCAACGGATCGGGCTCGTCGAAAGTTTTGTCGGTTTGGACGGCAGTGGTCTTGGCAGAGGTGGGCATAGGCGGAGGAACTGCGGTACCGGGCTGCACGGATTTGTCGGTTGCAAAGTTGTTTACCATACCTGCGGGAGCGTCTTTGATACGATCAATCGCTCCCACTCCGAGTCCCATCTGCGAGGCAGCCTGGAGCGGATTGAATCCCTGCATCTGAGTGAGTTGCACGTTCTGCGCATTGAACTTAGGCATGGGCGGAGGAGTGGGCATCTGCGGAGGAACGGACATACCAGTACGGGGCTTCGGGCGAAGTTCGCAAAGCGTCCGCTCCACATAGAACCGGTACCAATCCTCCGGCTGCGGCTCTCCCTGCATCAGTTCCTTGACAGCATACCACAGCGAGCCAAGGCGTTCGTCCATTCCTTTCTCCACTGCCTGATTGAGATACTGCTCCGTCTGCTGACGATAGTAGTCGTTGCGTCCGTTGCGGAGAAAGTCCGAAAGGTTGTCGAGCGCCATGAGCAGGGCGATGTTGCCCTGTTCGGCACCGAAACCTCCGAGACGGGGCAACAGTTGGGTGGCATTGTCGGCATTGCATATCTTGATGAATGCCACGTGTGCCCAAAAGAGCTGCCAATAGTTGTCGGTGCGCGACTGGATGAAACTGACCGTGCACTTGTCAGGGTAGAACGATGCAAGCAGAAGATGGTAGTAGAACTGCACGTTGCCGTCCGTCATTACCCGCGCCAACTGCTCGAGCGAAGAGAACTTGTGCCGCAGTATTTCCGTCTGGTTGCCTTGTACGGCATTGAACACTTCGGAAAGAAGTTGCTCGGCAAGGAACTCGTTGCCCTTGTCGCCCTGCATCATATTGAAACTTCTGCGCACTTGCTCCACGATGAGGTTTGCACGGTCGGGGGCAACGTGCCACTGCATGCGGAGCTGGTTGATTTGGGCGAGTTTCAGTTGGTCGAGTATTCCGTCGACAAGACATTCCTGCACAGCTTGGAGAAAGAGGGTCTCGTTCTGCAGCAGAATCTCTGTCGTCGTCTTCTGCGCCTCGTAAACGTGCTGATTGCTTACGGTGCTGTTGTTTGTGGTGTTTGTGGTGGTGTTATAGTGGTTCTCGGTGTTGTGCGAGTCGGTGTGTATACCGCCCACCACTGCGGCATCGCCGTCAAGAGATATGTCGCTCATATTGGATGGGATTTAAGGGGGTCTACCACTGGAAAGGTGCGCCGCACTCCGGACATTGGGGTGTACCGGGAAGGATGTTCAGCATTTTTCCGCATTTGTAACACTGACACTCTATCGTCTGCTGATTCTGTGGCGGTGTTTGAGGCTGCGGGGCTGATTGTTGGTATGTCTGTGTTTGCGGAACTGATTGCGCTGCAGCACTTGCGCCAATTCCGCCGTTGAAGGCATTGAGGTTGTTGGCGGCGGCGGTGCTGACCTGCGAGATGTTGTCCATCGCCTTGTCCTGCGTCCGGTCAAGGCGTTGCTGTTGGTGGAGGTTGTCGGCCTGGAGCTGGTCGATGCGTTGTTGCTGCGTCTGCTGCTGCGCACCGCTCACACTGGCTGCGGTGTCCTTTATCATTCCTGCCATGCGCATCATGGCTTCCATCTGCGCACTGTTGTTCTGCTGCTGCATCTGGAGCATCTGCTGCATCATGGCCTCTTTCTCCTGACTGGTCTGACGGAGCATATCCGTCTTCATCTCGCTGTTGTAGGCACTTGCCATTGCCACTTGTGCATCGTCGGAAAGGTGGGAGAGCTGGGCGGCACGGATTTGCTCGGCGGACATGCTGGCAAACTGGTTATCGCGGTCCATCTGCTCGTTACTTTGGATGGTGGCCACATTTTCCTCATGCTGGTAACGCTGCTGGTCGAGCTGCGCTTGCATCTGCGCCATTGCCTGGAGTTTGTCAATCTGGCGTTGGTTGCGGTTGGCCTCTATCTGGTCATCGTCAATCTTCTGCTGACGGCTGCGCTCATAGGCAAGTTGTTCGTCCTCGAGGCGTTCACGCCGGTTGAGAAGATGGTCTTCCCTGTCGAGTTCGCGCTGACGCATCATCTGTTGGAAGTCGTAGTCGTCGCGCTGCTTTTCGCGCTCGAATTCACGATTGTATTCTTTTTCGTCGCGCATCCATTCACGTTCCAACTCTTCGTCCTCTATGCCCCAGTCACGCCGACGTTCAAGGGCTTCGCGCTGCCAGTCGTGGTCGGTGATAGCATCGTTAAGTGCCCATTCGGCTTTCAGGCTTGCCTCGTCAATCTTCTGCTGACTCTGGATGCGCATCAACTGGGTTATCTCCTCGCGCGGAATCCGTTTATGCTCAAGAGCGTCCTCGAGGGCGTCCATTTCGTCGGCTTTCAACAGGCGACTCTTGCGCAAATCCTCGAGCGCCTCGTGTTCTTCCTCGTCGGTCTTCGCGGCGCGAATACGCTTCTGACTTTCAAGCAGAAGTACGAATTCTTCCAACTCGTCGTCGTGGAGCAACTGGTCCTTGTTGAGTTTTTGCAGTGCATAGCGAAGCTCTTCGGCTGTCTGCGCTGAAGTGAGTTGCTGCGAATTGGCTTCTACCTCCATGCGGTTGCGGAACTCTCCGGTGCGATGCATGAAGTCGAGTTTCTTCTCCGTATTATATAGCTCACGTTCGACGGAACGGAATCGTTCAAAATCGGCATTGTTGTCTGTAATACTGAGCACAGCCGTACATTCCAATCCGAAAATCTGCGCATTGATGGTTTGCTGTATTTGTGCCTTTAGCGCATCAACCACGCCGGGGGCAAGTCCGGTCTGCGCATATTCCACATTGCGCAACTGCTGACGGAGCAACATCTCAACCGCCCCATTGAGCATCTGCTGTACAAGAATGGTGGTCAGGTTGTTGCGGTCAGCAAGGTAGTTCGTAGCAATGGCGTGGATATCGCTCACACGCATTTGCAGCGAAACTGCGATTTCCACGTTCTGTATGCCCATCGGGATGGTATACGGACTGAAATTGTATGCACCGCTTTCATCAACTTTGCCACCGGAGGTGAGTGTCAGCACACGGTTACTCACTATGTAGACTGAAAGGATGGGGGCTTGGGTGATGCGGGCGAGCAGACGTGCATAATCTATCTGGCGCTTCTTGACCTTGTCCTTCTGCTCATTTTTCTTCTCACCGAAAATGATGCGATGGAGCCAAGAGAAACCACGACCTATCTCACCGACAACGCCCAGTTGACGGAACGTGGGTTCTGCCTGACGCTTGCGGTCGCGCTCTTTCTTTTCGGTCTCTTCCATCTCTTTTTCGGCTTGTTCCACAGCTTTTCTCAAAGCAGCCTTCTCCTCTTCGGGCGATTTGTAGAACAGATAGGCACCAGAAGACAGAGTGGAAACAAGCTCACCATTGGCGAAGATGATTGCCGTACAACCTTCCTGCACAATGATACCTTTGAGCTTCTCAACGTTTTCGAGTTCACTCTCACTGATGCGACGGGCTATCTCACCGGGCTGTATGTTCCACATAGCACGTCCGCGCACCACTTCCACTCCATCAACGAGTTCCATACTACGGCGATCACGCTGACGCTCTGCCTCACGCTCAGCTTGAAGCTGAGCATCCTCGGCATTGCGCTGTGCCAGGTTGATTGTATCCTGGTCTTCCTTATGCTGTGCATTAAGAGCTTGCTGCTGTTCGTGTGCGATCTGACGATTTAGCGCGCCGCCCGTGACCGCATTTGCCACGGAACGTACGGCATTTGTAAAAAAACCTTTCCTTCCAGATACCTGATGTTGTTGCGGCGCGGAGGGGGCTGTAAGTACTATAGGCACTGTCGGTGATGACAATTGCTGCAGCATGCGTGGTGCCTGTGGGGTATTCATCGGTTGGGGACGTCTCGAAGCCTGCGGTGCTAACGGTGCTGATGGTGCTTTCATCATTGCCGGGCGCTGCGGGCGCACGGGTGACGAAGACTGCCAGCGATACGGGTTCGCCACACTTTGTGCAAAAAGTCATATTTGGCTGGAGCAGTGCTCCGCATTTCTTACAGTTTGCCATAGATTAGATTGTCCTTGGTGTTTTTCTACAAAATCAAAATACGCATGAAAGTGCGCTGCGAATTTACATATTTTACCCCCCCCGCAAAGTTTTTTTACATTTTGTCACATCGTTGCAAGGATTGGATAAATTGGGAAATGAAAATGTGAATATGCAAAAGGAGTTTGCAAACGAAAGGTTGGGGAAGAGAGACAGGAAACGGACAAGCCCCAAGAGAAAGAATTTTTGCAATTTCATCATCTATAGACAATAAAGATTACAAAAACGTCAATTTATCACTTATGGGCGACGGGGCTGCATTATCTTTGCATTGTAATAAATGCTTTGAAGTATGGAAATTATCCCCCGTAAACAATATGCCACGCAGATTGACTCGTGGCTGGCGAAAGGACAAATTATTGTTCTGACCGGCCAGCGGCGCATCGGAAAAAGTTTTGTGATGAAAGATTTTGCTGAAAGGCACAAAACTGAAAGTGACGCGAACATTATTTATATAGACAAAGAGAAGATTGCATTTAAGTTTATCACTAAGCGCGATGAGCTTGACGACTATATAGCACAGCATTTCGTAACCGGAAAACATAATTATATAATGATTGACGAGGTGCAGGATATCGACGGATGGGAGCACACTGTGCGCAGCTACCGTTCCGAAGAGCATACTGATGTCATCATAACAGGATCAAACTCGCGCATGCTCTCGAGCGAGCTGTCCACACTGCTTGCAGGGCGTTACGTTGAAATCCGAATTCTGGGGCTGAGCTATACGGAGTTTATGAAGTTCCACAACATCCCGGACTGTGACGAGACTTTGTGGAAATACCTTAACTACGGTGGACTTCCCGGACTGCGAAACATCGGCATCGACCAGCCAGAGATGATTTGGGAATACCTCTCAGGTGTTTTCAACACGATTATGCTAAAAGACATTGTAGAACGCCAGAAGATACGAAACTTGCCGTTTCTCAACAATCTTATTTCGTTCCTTGCCGACACGATTGGCAAGTTCAATTCCGCGACAAGCATCGTAAAATACACGAAGGCGCAGGGTGATTCAATCTCGGCGAACGTTGTTCTTAATTACATGGCATACTTTGCAGAGGCATATCTCACGGCTAACGTTGGCCGTTATGACATCCACGGGAAGCGTTTGCTCGAAACGACAGGCAAGACGTATTTCGGTGACGTGGGGCTTCGCAATTACATTGTTGGCGGGGAACGTGAGGCGGACATTGAAAAGGTGATGGAAAACGTGGTGTACCAGCATCTTCTGCGGTTGGGATATAGTGTAACGGTGGGGCAGTTACGAGCAGGCGAGGTGGACTTTGTATGCACTCGTGCCCGTACAAGTGCCACTGCGACCAATGCGAGCAGGATATATGTGCAGGTGGCGTACATGATTGTAAGTGACGAAACGCGGGAACGGGAATTCGGAACTCTATGCAGCATTCCGGATGCTTATCCGAAATATGTGATTTCCGCCACACCTATGCTGCATGCAAGCGACTACGAAGGAGTCAAGCACTTGAATCTTAGAGTTTTCTTAAACGAGGGACTTTTGTAGAGGCATTAGTTTCACGGATTCCAAGAGTCCGAGTGGTTAGAATCTATCCTCAGTTTTTATTTTGAAGTATTGCTGCCCGGTAAAACTCTTTTTGTCAGTCGAAAGAGTTTTACCAGACAGCAATAAATTGATACCACACAAAAAGGGCAAGGCGTGTAAAGCCCTGCCCTTTTTGTATGGGGATAAAGATTGCCTTGCTGCGTAACGGGTCAGCGTGCCGGCACTTTCCATCCGGCGGCCTTGGCGATAAGCACAGGAATCTGTGTGTTGTCAATCTGCCCGTCAAAGTTCTCCGCCCCCGCGCCGATGGCAAATGCCGGAACAAAGCCGTTGGAGTGGCCGCCGCTCTGCCAGCCGATGAGAGCGCACTCCGCCATCACGTCGCGTGCCACGTCCGCCAGCTCTCCAATGCTCGCGTAAAGCGATTCCTTGCCTTTCTCCGCGCCGCTCACCGTAGCCTCGTAGGCGGAACGCAGACGCGCCTCCTGCTTGTCGCTGAGTTTCACCGCGCCGAAGAAGCCCCAGTTTTCGCGCAAATCGTCCTTCACGTCATCCCACGTAAGCTCCGCGCCGCGCTTCTTGTGCAACTCCTTCACATGCGCGGCGTAAGCCTCCACGCTCATGCGCTGGTGGCGCAGCAGCTGGGTGCGCAGCTCGTACGGGCCACGCCCGAGGGAAAGTCCGCCCGTCTCGTGGTCGGCAGTCACGACGATGAGTGTTTCCTTTGGGTGCTTCTTATAGAAATCGTAAGCCACGCACACCGCACTGTCCATGTCCGCCAGCTCGCGGAAAACCGTTCCGATGTCGTTGCTGTGGCAAGCCCAGTCTATTTTTCCGCCCTCCACCATCAGGAAGAACCCGTTTTTCTTCTTCGCCGAAAGGAAACTGACTGCGGCCTCTGTCACCTGAGGCAGCGTGAGGTCGCTTTCCGTGCGGTCGATGGCGTAAGGAAGCGAAGAACGGTCGCCCGCCTCCTCGCTCTGCAACAGCAGGAGCTTGTCCGACGCGTTCTTCTTTGAGAGGTAGTCGCCGTAGCCACGCGCGACGGCGTAGCCAGCATCCTTGCAGATGTCATAAAGCCACCCCGACGCACCGTACTGCGAAAGGAAGCCAGCACCTGCGAAGAAGTCAAAGCCAGACTTCGCGAGGTCGCAGCCTATGGCGTAGTAGTCCTGCCGCCTCGGCTGGTGGGCGTAAAACGCCGCCGGCGTGGCGTGGTCGACGCTCACGCTCGTGGTCACGCCCACGGCCGCGCCCGCGTCCTTCGCCCACACCGCCACGCTTGTGACAGGCGTCTTGCGGTCGGCAAGCAAACCCAGCGTTCCGTTTTTCGACTTGCACCCCGTGGCGAGTGCCGTTCCGGCGGCAGCGGAGTCGGTCACGCCGTTTGTGCCAGAGTACGTGGTGACAAAAGCCGAGTGCGGGAACTGCGTGAAGCAAAGCGGCTTCACCCCAATGCGCCCCTCAAGAGCCGCGAGGTAAGTCTCCGTGCCGTTCACCTGGTTGACCCCCATGCCGTCGCCGATGAAGTAGAACACGTATTTCGCCCGTCCCCCGGCGAAAGCCGCCGCCGCACAAAAAATCAGCGCGGCTAGAAGCAGAAATCTTTTTCTCATTGTCTTTCCGTTAGATTAAGTGTAAAGCGTTTTGCCGGGGGAAGAAACATATCCCGCCCGCACGCCCAAAAGCACTCACTTTCCCCACTCGGAGGGGTTTGCCCGCCACTCGTGCAGCATGCCAACGTGCTCGGGCTTGATGTAACCCGTGGCGAGCGCGGTCTCCACCACCGCCTCATAGTTGGTGAGCGTGGTGAGCACCACCCCCGCGTCGGCAAAAGCCTTCGCCGCGACAGGAAAGCCGTAAGTGTAGCTTGCCACCATGCCTATTACCTCGCAGCCGTGCGCACGCAGCGCCTCCACTGCTTTCAGGCTGCTGCCGCCGGTGGAAATAAGATCCTCCACCACCACCACTTTCTGCCCCGCATGCAGGTCACCCTCAATAAGGTTTGCCATGCCGTGATCCTTTGCCTTCGAGCGCACATAGGCGAAAGGCAGCCCCAAAGCGTCAGCCACCAGCGCGCCCTGCGCTATGGCCCCCGTCGCCACGCCGGCGACAGCCTCAGCCTCCGGGTACTTCTCCGCCACAAGGCGCGAAAGTTCTATCTTCACGAAAGAGCGCAGCGCGGGAAAGGCGAGCGTCTTGCGGTTGTCGCAGTAGAAAGGAGACTTCCACCCGCTTGCCCAGGTGAAAGGCTGCTCGGGCTGCAGTTTGATGGCTTTCACGGAAAGCAGCTTCGCTGCAAAGATTTTCTCAAGAGTGTCGTGTGTCATTTTTCCTTGTTTGACGGGTTTGCGGGCGGCGCGTCCGGTTTGCCTCCCCTTATATATAATGCGTGCGCGATGCGGTCCGCCCGCTACGCCACCCGCAAAGTTAACATTTTCACTTGCGACGGACACGCCCGCCCCTTTTATTCGTACTTTTGGCCGTGCCGCCGCCCGCCGCGCGGCGGCATTCCCTACCGACAAAAGCCACAGCCCCTCCCTATGCACACAACGCGCCTCCCCATCCCCCCACCCGCTCGCCCTCCTTCCCCTGCTCGCCCTCGCGCCCGCCCAAGCCCGCGCCCAGCAGCAGAAGCCCAACATCATACTCCTCGTGGCCGACGACCTCGGCTACGGCGACCTGTCGTGCTACGGTGCCAAGCGCGTCAGCACACCCGCCGTCGACAGTCTGGCACGCAGCGGGCTGCGCCTCACCAACATGCACGCCTGTGCCTCCACCTCGACCCCCTCGCGCTACGCGCTCCTCACGGGCGAGTACCCCTTCCGCCGCGCCGGCACCGGCGTGGCGGCGGGCGACGCGGCGATGATTATACGTCCCGGGCAGCCCACCCTCACCGACCTCATGCACAAGGCCGGCTACGCCACCGCCGCCGTGGGGAAATGGCATTTGGGTCTCGGAAGCCGCGCTGGCGGTCAGGACTGGAACGGCGAGCTCGACCTCACGCCGCGCGACATAGGCTTCGACTACCATTACATCATGGCGGCCACCGCCGACCGCGTGCCGTGCGTGTACATAGAGAACGGCCGCGTGGCCAACCACGACCCCGCCGCACCCGTCTGCGTGAGCTACCGCCACAACTTTGACGGCGAGCCCACCGGACGCGCCAATCCCGAGCTACTCACCAAGCTGCGCCCCAGCCACGGACACGACCAGAGCATCGTCAACGGCA
Organism: Lachnospiraceae bacterium; assembly: GCA_963632255.1. Taxonomy (GTDB): domain Bacteria; phylum Bacteroidota; class Bacteroidia; order Bacteroidales; family Bacteroidaceae; genus Alloprevotella. The sequence continues at coordinate 12,243 of CAVGTC010000055.1, forward strand.
TCTCGCGCATAGGCTACATGAAAGGCGGCGGACGCGCCCTGTGGCGGGACGAAAGCATAGCCGACAGCATACTCGCTCACGCCGTCTCTTTCATTGACAGCCACCGCCGCACGCCGTTCTTCATATACCTTTGCACCAACGACATACACGTGCCGCGCATGCCGCACGAGCGTTTCCGCGGCAAAAGCGCGATGGGGCTGCGCGGCGAGGCGATAATGCAGTTTGACTGGACGGTGCGGCAGCTCACCGCCGCGCTGCGCGAGCGCGGCCTCGACAAAAACACCCTACTTGTCATCACGAGCGACAACGGTCCCGTGCTTGACGACGGCTATGCCGACGGCGCGGAGGAGCTTGCCGGCGGCCACCGCCCCGGGGGACCTTTCCGCGGCGGAAAGTACAGCGCGTACGAGGCGGGCAGCGCCGTCCCCTTCATAGTGTACTGGCCGGGCGGCGTGGAGGGCGGCCAGACCTCGGACGCCCTCGCCTCGCTGGTGGACGCGCCCGCCACGCTCGCCGCGCTCGCGGGCGTCACCCTGCCCGACGGCGCCGCGCCAGACAGCCGCAACAGCCTCCCCGTATGGACAGGCAGGAGCCGCACGCCGCGCCCCTACGCCGTGAGCATGGCCAGCAACCGCAGTCTCGTGCTGCGCACGCAGCGGTGGAAGTACATCTCCCCCTCGGACGGGAAGCCCATGGTGTCCTGGGGGCCGAAGATAGAGACGGGCTACCGCCCAGTGCCGCAGCTTTTCGACCTTTCCGCCTCCCCCTATGAGGGCGAGGATGTCTCCGCCAGCCACCCCAAGGAGCTGCGCCGACTGGAGAAACTGCTCGGTGAGGTGCGCGGCGGGAAATAGGACTTACTCAACAGAGAACAAACGGCGCAACGCATACATAGTAGCAAGGCAAACATAGCAAGACAAAGGAAGCGGGGCCGGACACATTATATAATATGTGTCCGGCCCCGCTTTCCGTATCCGTCCCCCGGGTGGAAGCCTCCCGTTTCACAAACGGGGCGCAACGCCGCCCGGGCACTTAAAGGGAAATTTGCCCGAAAGGGGAGTCACCCCTTACACATTGTCAAAACGCAGTCCGCCCGCGCTGTCGGCCTCCACGCGCACCGGGCGCGCCTTGTCCACTTTACCCGCCAGCAACGCCTTGCTGAGGTCGTTGAGCAGCAGTGACTGCAGCGCCCGCTTCACCGGCCGCGCCCCGTACTCGGGGTCGAAGCCTGCGGAAGCCACCACCGCGACGGCGGAGGGCGAAACCTCCAGCCGCACGTCCTGCGCGGCAAGGCGGCGCACCACGCCGTCCACCTGCAGGCGCACTATCTGCTCAATCTGCGGGCGCGTCAGCGGCTCAAACATGATGATGTCGTCAATGCGGTTGAGAAACTCCGGCCGCACCGTCTTCTTCAGCATATCCAGCACACCGTCACGCGCCTCGGTCAGCGCGCGTGCCCGCTGTGCGGCGTCCATCGCCGCCACGCCCTCCAGCTTCTCGCGCACGAAGCCCGAGCCGAGGTTGGAGGTCATTATGACGATGGTGTTCTTGAAGTTGACCGTGCGTCCCTTGTTGTCGGTGAGGCGGCCGTCGTCCAACACCTGCAGGAGGATGTTGAAGACATCCGGGTGCGCTTTCTCTATCTCGTCGAAAAGCACCACGCTGTACGGCTTGCGGCGCACAGCCTCGGTGAGCTGTCCGCCCTCCTCGTAGCCCACATATCCCGGGGGCGCGCCCACAAGGCGGCTGACGCTGAACTTCTCCTGGTACTCGCTCATGTCGATGCGCGTCATCATGTTCTCGTCGTTGAAGAGATACTCCGCCAGAGCCTTGGCAAGCTCCGTCTTCCCCACGCCCGTCGTGCCGAGGAAGATGAAGGAGCCTATGGGACGCTTGGGGTCCTGCAAGCCCGCCCGCGAGCGGCGCACGGCGTCGGCCACGGCCTGTATCGCCTCGTCCTGCCCCACCACACGGCGGTGCAGCTCCTCTTCGAGGTGCAGCAGCTTCTCGCGCTCGCTCTGCATCATGCGCTGCACGGGTATGCCCGTCCAACGCGCCACCACGTCGGCGATGTCGTCCGGTGTCACCTCCTCTTTCACCAGAGCCTCCGCGCCCTGCCGGCTGCGCAGCTCGTCCTGCCGGCGTGCTATGTCGTCGGACAGCTGGCGCATCTTGCCGTAGCGTATCTCGGCCACCCGTCCGTAGTCGCCCTCGCGCTCGGCGCGCTCGGCTTCGTACTTAAGGCGCTCCATCTGCTCCTTGTCCTGCTGTATGCCGGCAAGCGCGTCCTTCTCGCCCTGCCACTTCGCCCGCATGTCCTTCTCGCGCTCGCGCAGGGCGGCGATGTCCTTTTCAAGCTGCCCCAGCTTCTGCGTGTCGCCCTCGCGCTTGATGGCCTCGCGCTCTATCTCCAGCTGGCGCAGGCGGCGCGTAATCTCGTCAAGTTCCTCGGGCTGCGAGTCGCGCTCCATGCGCAGCTTGGCGGCGGCCTCGTCCATCAGGTCGATTGCCTTGTCGGGCAGGAAGCGGTCGGAGATGTAGCGGTGGGAAAGGCGCACGGCGGCAATGAGCGCGTCGTCCTGTATGCGCACGCGGTGGTGGTTTTCGTACCGCTCTTTCAGTCCGCGCAGAATGGACACCGCGTCCTCCGGCGAGGGCTCGTCCACCATCACCGTCTGGAAGCGGCGCTCGAGCGCCTTGTCCTTCTCAAAGTACTTTTGGTACTCTTCCAGCGTGGTGGCGCCGATGCTGCGCAGCTCGCCGCGTGCCAGCGCGGGTTTGAGAATGTTGGCCGCGTCCATCGCGCCCTCACCTTTTCCCGCGCCCACCAGCGTATGTATCTCGTCAATGAAGAGTATCACGCCGCCCTCGGCTTTCGTCACCTCGCTGATGACGCTCTTGAGGCGTTCCTCAAACTCACCCTTGTATTTCGCGCCGGCCACCAGCGCGCCCATGTCAAGGGAGAAAACGCGCTTGTCCTTCAGGTTTTCGGGCACGTCGCCGCGCACGATGCGCTGCGCCAGCCCTTCCACAATGGCCGTTTTGCCCGTTCCCGGCTCGCCGATGAGTATGGGGTTGTTTTTCGTGCGGCGGGAAAGTATCTGCAGGACGCGCCGTATCTCCTCGTCGCGCCCGATGACAGGGTCGAGCTTCCCCTCGCGTGCCTCGGTCACAAGGTCGCGGGCGTACTTTGACAACGCCTGGTAGGTGTCCTCACTCGTCTGCGAAGTGGCTTTCCCGCCGCCGCGCAGCTCTTTCACAGCGGCGCGCAGCGCGTCCTCCGTCACCCCCGCGTCGCGCAGCATCTGCGCCGCGCGGCTCTTCTCGGTGAGCAGGGCGACCAGCAGCGGCTCTATGCCCGTGTACGTGTCACCCGCCTTGCGTGCCACCTCCGAGGCTTTCAGCAGCACGCGGTTGGCCTCGCTGTCAAGATAGGGCTCGCCGCCGCTCACGCGCGGCAGGTGAGACAGCTCGGCTTCCACCGTCTTCTGCAGCGCGGCGGCGTTGACCCCGAGCTTGCCGAAGAGAAACTGCGTCACGTTTTCCCCCACCGCCAGCACGCCGGCAAGGAGGTGCACCGCAGTGACGGCCTGCTGCCCGGCGCCAGCCGCCAGCTCGGCCGCACGCTGCACGGCCTGCTGTGCCTTGATGGTAAAATTGTCCAGTGTCATATTTGTTTGCTTTATATTATTATTGCGTTGGGATGTCTGTCAGCGGCAACCGCGCCGCGTCACACCCTTTCAGATGCAAACCCACTGCCAACCGCCGACACGGCGGCACGGGCGCGTTTTTCGTGACAAAATGGCAGCTTCGCGCCGCTCATCCGCCCCGGCGAAAGACAAAAAGACCACAGCGGCAGCGACAAAAGGTATAAAAGAACACTTTTGCGCCGTTAATGTCCCGTACGGCACATATGGACGCGCTAAATTTGCAAGCAGAAAGTAAACACGGACACCCCGCGCGTACAAAAACGGACAGCCGACGCCGCCCGCCCCGCATCGGGAGACAAGCCACGATACCAATGGGAAAGCCCCAACAAGCCCACACGCCCCGCAGCCACGAGGAGCGGCGGCGCATGCTGACGGAAAACAGCGTCATGCTTTTCGACCGCATAGAGGACATCGGCCGCGGCACCGTGCGCACCGACGCGCACTTCGCCCTATTGTGCCTTGGGGGGCGTGCCGCGTGCCGCATAGGCGACACAAGCTACGAGATAGGGCGCGGCGACCTCTTCATATGCGCGCCCAACAACTTCATAGAAAGCTCGATGGCAAGTCTGGACTTCCGCTACCGCTGCCTTGTCTTCGCCCCCGAGTATTTTGAGGACATCTTCTCGCTCGGCGGCTCGTCGTGGGAGATACACACCTACCTCGAGCGCCACCCCACCTTCCACCTCGGGGAGAACGAGGCGCGACGCTTCTGCGACAACTACGACTTCCTGAAAAGCAAACTCACGCCGCCGCTGCCGCCCCACCACAAGGAGATGATGCGCCAGCTGCTGCACGCCATGATGTACGAGTTTTGCGACATCTTCCTGCCGAAACTGTTGTCCGCCGCTCCCTCGTACACGCCCGCCGAGCACATTTTCAAGCGTTTCGTGCACCTGCTGGAGGAAAACACGCCGCTCCATCGCGACGTGAGCTGGTACGCCGACCGCCTCTGCGTGTCGCCCAAGCACCTGTCCGCCGTCAGCAAGCGCTGCTCGGGCGAGGCGGCCTCGGCGCTGATACGCTCGTTCACGCTGAAATGCCTGAAACGGCTGCTGCGCGACCCCTCGAAAAGCATAAAGGAGGTTTCGTGCGAAGCGGGGTTTGACAACATCTCCTTCTTCGGCAAGTATGTCAAGCGCGAGCTGGGGATGTCGCCAAGGCAGTACCGTCTGAACGGCGCGAAATGAGCGTCCGCACCGCGTAAACGCCCGACGGGCGTCTTGACAAAACGACAGGAAACACGCCGTAAAAGTGACAATTTGATTTTACACCCTCATTTTAACACATTTGCAAAACGCCCGGAAATGTATTATCTTTGTGCTACAAGATAGGGACATCCCGCGAGGAATGTCCCTTTATTTTTGCCTGTATTGATTTTCAGCCACTTACGTGTCAAAACGCCTGCACTTGG
>CAVGTC010000056.1:0-17047 GCA_963632255.1 Lachnospiraceae bacterium
CCCGTCACTGAAGTGCGGCTTGGCCTTCAAGGTGCCACGGCATCGGCGCTACAGGTCGGCGGCGTGTCGCGACGAAGCCCGTTTCCGCCTCCGGCGGGTTGCCGGAATGTTAAATCCGCCCCGACCCTCATTTTGTCATTTTGCTAGTTTTTCCGCCCGAAAAGTGACAAACACGATTTTTCGTGTACCGGCACGCCGGGGGCTTGGAAACGCCGGCTCAGCGGACGGCGGGTTCGCTTTCGCGCCCGTAGGCGTCAACCGCCGTGACGGCATAGCGGCTGTGGCGCAGGGCGGGGAGGGCGAGAAGTGTGTCGAAGCGCGTGCCGTCGAGACGGGCGGCGAGGAGACGGTCGCCGTAGACGCTGTCAAGGCGGTACACGTTGTAGCGCACCGGCGTGCAAGTCGCCGCAGCCGGCTGCCACTCAAGCGTGAGGCGCATGCCCTCTCCGCCGCGCCGCACCTCCGGCGCGGCGGGCGCGGAGCCGGCGGCGTGGGGCAGGGGAGGGACGAGTGCGGGGCGGGCGTAGAAGTCGTCGCGCAGCCACGAGCGCAGGCCTTTCACGTCGTCAAGCACGAATTTCGCGCGGAAAAACGCCGCGCCGCCCAGTCCCGCCGCGCGGCTCACTTCCATCTGCCGTTGCACGGAAAGCAGCGGCCAGTCTTTCTCCCGCCGGCTCAGCAGGTACACGCCCAGTCCCGGCACCACCTCGCGCCCCGCGTCGTGCTCCTTCCAGTCGGAAAGGAAAGGGTAGAAGTTTTTCCCGTCAAAGTACATCATCGGCAGAAGCCAGTCCATCAGCCCTTCGGCAAGCCACTGCTGCGCCTCCTGGCACACCGCGTCACGGGCGTTCCAGCCGCCCGACGAGTGCCGCGGCAGGTCGGCGTACTTCCCCACGGGCGAGCAGCTCAGCTTCAGCCACGGGCGCACGGCTTTCACTGCATCGTGCACAAAGCGCACGCAGCGCGTCACGTTGGCCGTGCGCCACGCCTTGCGGTCGATCCCTCCGCCGTAGCGGGTGTAGGTGCGGTCGTCGCTGAAGGCGATGCCGCGCTCGGGATAGCGTATGTAGTCGAGGTGTATGCCGTCCACGTCATAGCGCGCCGCAATCTCGCGGCACACGGCTGCGATGTGCCCGGCGGTGGCCGGCACGCCCGGGTCCATCATCCACTGGTCGCCGCAGCGGCGGCAAAGGTCGGGGCGGCGTGCGGCGAGCGACTGCTTGCCGTAGCGTTTCACCGCCTCCGCCTTGCCCGCCGGGAAAGCCACCACCCAGGCGTGGCACTCCATCCCCCGCTTGTGGCACTCGGACACGGCGAAGGCCAGCGGGTCGTAAAGCGGCTGCCCCCCCGCTTTCCCCGTGAAGACGGCATCCCACGGCTCAAGGTCGGAGCGGTAGGCCGTCGTGGCGCGTATGCGGGCCTGGAAAAGCACCACGTTGACACCCGTCTCGCGCAGTACGTCCAGCATGCGGCACAGCGAGCGTTTCTGCTCCTCAGCCCCGGCCTCCGTGCGTGCCGGACGCGCCGGCCAGTCAAGTCCGCCCAGCGTGGTGAGCCACACCGCCCTTATCTCGTAGGGCACGGCGGCTGTGGCGGGCGAGTGGCGCGGCTGTGCCGGCGCGGCGGCGGGCAGCAGCGCGAGGATGAGGGCGGCGAGCGCGGTGAGGGCGCGGGAGTTTTTCATGTCACACATTATATAATGGTATGGCTGTGTCGGTGGCGGCCGTTCATTGTCTCGTGAGGTTGTACAGCGACTGCACCGCGCCCATCGGCGTGCCGAGTGCCACGGCGCGGTCGAGGTCGCGCCGCGCCGCCGTCTTCTCGCCGAGGCGTATCAGTATGCGAGCCCGCTCGGTGAAGACATCCGGCGCGTCCGGGCACAGCGCGGCGAGGCGGTCGTAGTCCGCCCGCGCCATGTCGTTCAGCTGCAGCTCCCCCTCCACCATGGCGCGCGTGGTGAGCGCCTCGATGTCGTCGGGGTGCGCCGCCACCGTCACGTTGAGGCGGTTGAGCGCCTCGCGCGGCTGCCCCATGCGGTGCAGCGTGAGTGCCTCCAGCAGCTGTGCGTCCGTGCGCGACGGGTTGTCGCGCAGCAGGGCGGTGAGGTCCGTCCGCGCCTCGGGGTACTGCCGCAGCTGGTAGCGCGCCGCCGCCCGCACGAAGAGCGCGCGCTCGGACACGTCGTCGGGCACCACCCACCTTGGGCGCGGCACGATAAGCTGTCCGGCATCCTCCGCCGCCTCGTGCGCCCGCCCCGCCTGCAGCGCGGCGTCGGCGCGGGCTATCCGCGCGTCGTGAAACTCGGGCATTTTGTCAAGCAGGGCGGTGAAGCGGCTGATGGCCTCGTCGTAGCGCCCCCGCTTGAGGTCAATCTCCCCGAGGTAGTACTGCAGTATATGGTTGCCCGGCGCGGCGGGGCGCAGCTTCAGCGCGGCGTTGATGTGCTTCTCGGCCTCGGCGAGCGAGTCGGTGTACAGCGCGTTGAGCGTGCGGCGTATATGGTCGGTGTACTCAAGCGAGTCCTCGCGCTCCTGCCACGCGTCCCGCGCCCTCGTGCGGTAGTCGTCAAGGGTCTTCGCCCGCAGTCCGCCGCCGCGTTTCAGGTCGATAAGGGTCTGCGCCGGGGAAGTCAGGGCGGGCGCCAGCGTCAGCGCGGCCAGCAGCGCCGCTTTCTTGGCAAGGGCTTTCAGCATGTGGTGGGTTTTTCGGTACGGACGGGCGGCGTGAGGTGGCGGCCGGGTGAAACGTTGTCCTGCCTGTGGCGCCGGGACTGCCGCCGCTCCGGGGTATGTAAAGGGAAAAAGCGGGAATCCGGGGCGTGCCTTGCTGTCCGGCCGCCCCCGGGATTCCCGCGTTTTGTGTCTTTGGGATGCCGCGTGCCCCGCCGGCGTGCCCCGCCGGTGTGCGGCGGGAAGGTGTGCGGCGTGTGCGTCAGCCTTTGCGCTTCTTCTCCTCCACGATGGCGTCGATGACGGCCACGGCCGTCACGTTGACGATGTCAAGCACCGAGCTCTCGAAGTCCGTGAAGTGTATCGGTTTGTTGAGACCCATCTGTATCGGGCCAATCACCTCGCTGCCGTCCGTGAGGGCTTTCACTATCTTGTAGGACGAGTTGGCGGCCGAGAGGTTGGGGAAGACGAGCGTGTTGACGTCAAGTCCGTGCAGCGTGTTGAAGGGGTACTTCTCGTCGCGCAGCTCCTTGTCGAGGGCGAAGTTGAGCTGCATCTCGCCGTCGATGGCCATGCTGGGGAACTCCTTGTGCATGCGCTCTATCACCTCCTGCACCTTGGCGGCGCTTCCCTCGTGGTCGGTGCCGAAGTTGGAGTAGGAGAGCATGGCGGTGACCGGCGTGCGGTTGAAGAAGCGTGCGGCCGAGGCCGAGAGGCGTGCGATGTCGTACAGCGCCTCGGTGTCCGGGTGGCGGTTCACCAGCGTGTCGGCAATAAAGTACACGCCTTTCTTCGAGTTGACGATGTGCATCGTGCCGAAGTGCTTGTAGCCCTCGCGTATGCCAATCACCTCGCGGGCCACCTTGAAGGTGTTGCTGTACTTGGTGTACAGACCCGTGATGAAGGCGTCGGCCTCGCCGGTCTCCACCATCATCATGCCGAAGTAGTTGCGCTCGTACATCTTGTCCTCGGCCTCCTGCGGCGTGTAGCCCTTGCGCTCCATCTTCTTGGCGAAGAGCTGCGCGTAGCGGTGGCGGCGCTCGGTCTCGGAGTCGTTGCGCAGGTTGAGCACCTCGATGCCGTCAAGGTTGAGCTTGAGGTCGTCGGCGGTTTTCCTTATCTGCGCCTCGTTGCCCAGCAGCACGGGGAAGCAGATGCCCTCTTCCTTGGCGCGCACGGCTGCCTCGAGCATGGTGGGGTGCGTGCCCTCGGCGAAGACCACGCGCTTGGGGTTGGAGCGTGCCGTGTCGTACAGGTTCTGCGTGAACTTGCTCTCCTGCCCCATCAGCTCGCGCAGGTGCTGGCGGTAGGCTTTCCAGTCGGTGATGGGGCTGCGTGCCACGCCGCTGTCCATTGCCGCTTTCGCCACGGCCATAGACACCTCGGTGATGAGGCGCGGGTCGACGGGCTTCGGTATGAAGTAGTCGGGGCCGAAGGTGAAGTTGCGCACATGGTAGGCGCGGTTCACTATGTCGGGCACCGGGCGGCGTGCCAGCTCGGCTATGGCTTTCGCCGCCGCCATCTTCATCTCCTCGTTGATGGCGCTTGCCGCCGTGTCAAGCGCGCCGCGGAAGATGTAGGGGAAGCCTATCACGTTGTTAATCTGGTTGGGGTAGTCGGTGCGCCCCGTGCTCATCAGCACGTCGGGGCGGGCGGCGGTGGCGTCCTCGTACGATATCTCGGGCACGGGGTTGGCAAGGGCGAAGATGATGGGGCTGCCGGCCATTGTGCGCACCATGTCCTGCGTAAGCACGTTGCCCTTTGAAAGTCCCACGAAGACATCCGCGCCGTTCACCGCCTCGGCAAGCGTGTGTATGTCCGTGCGCGTGGTGGCAAACTCGCGCTTCTGCGGGTTGAGGTTGTCGCGGTCGGCGGTTATCACGCCCTTTGAGTCGAGCATGACGATGTTCTCCTTGCGCGCGCCGAAGGCGCAGTAGAGGCGCGTGCACGATATGGCGGCCGCCCCCGCGCCGTTCACCACAATCTTCGCGTCCTCAATCTTCTTGCCCGCCACCATAAGCGCGTTGATGAGTCCGGCGGCGGAAATGATGGCCGTGCCGTGCTGGTCGTCGTGCATCACGGGTATGTCAAGCTCGGCTTTCAGGCGCTGCTCTATCTCGAAGCACTCCGGTGCCTTGATGTCCTCAAGGTTGATGCCGCCGAAAGTGGGCGCGATGGCTTTCACCGCAGCGATAAATTTCTCAGGGTCTTTCTCGTTCACCTCAATGTCAAAGGCGTCCACGCCGGCGTATATCTTGAAGAGGAGGCTCTTGCCCTCCATGACGGGCTTTCCGCTCATCGCCCCTATGTCGCCCAGACCCAGGACGGCCGTGCCGTTGGATATGACCGCGACGAGGTTGCCCTTGTTGGTGTAGCGGTAGGCGTCGTGCGGGTTTTTCTGTATCTCAAGGCACGGCTCGGCCACGCCGGGCGAGTAGGCCAGCGAGAGGTCGGTCTGCGTGCGGTAGGGCTTCGTGGGCACCACTTCTATCTTGCCGGGCTTGCCCTCCGAGTGGTAGCGCAGTGCGGCTTCTTTGGTTATCTTTACCATTGAGTGTGAGTTGTGTTTCTGTGCGGAGTGGGGCGGCGGGCTGCGTTTGCGTCTGAGTCTGTCCGCTCCAACTGCCCGCAAAATTAGCGAAATGTGCCCACGCCCGTCCCGCCCGCAATTTAAAAAACCTGAAAATGCGCCGCCGTCCGCCGCCCCGCGCTCCGTGCAGCGGCGGGTGTTGTGCTTTTGCGCTAATTTTGCGGTGTGCGTTGCCACCCGCCGCCCCACGCGCGGACGGCGGCACGCCGCAACTCCGTCACTTTCCGCCGATGAAAAAGTACCATAGCCTTTTCCTTTCCGTTTTTCCTCTCCTCGCGTTTCTCGCCCCGGCGTGCGCGGGCTGCTCGGGCGATACCGAAGACACCTACTCCTCCGAGCAGGCTTTCTTCCGCTTTACGCCTGTCACCGCCGCCGCGCCGCTTCACGCCGCGCTTAACAACCCCGGCGTGTTCTGCCGCGTCGAGCTAAAGTCCGACGTATACCGTTTCACCTCCGCCGACGGGAAAAACACCGCCACCTACGCCGCCACCGCCCTGATGAAGACCTACGGGTCGCCCGTCTGGGGTGCGGGACTGATAATAGGCACGGCTTCCGTGCCCGACATAAACGGCTCCACCTCACCCGTAGCTTACGAGTTGGCCTGCCCTTCCTGCTATGAGACGGGCGCGTTGCAGATAGCCCTCGGCTTCTCGGGGACGGAAGAAGTGACCTGCTCGCGCTGCGGCCGCGTGTACGACCTTTCAAACGGCGGTTTGCTGAAAGAGGGAGAGGGCGGAGCCGCCCGCCTGCTGCGCTACCGCCTCACTTACGCCACGGCGCAGGACATGGTGGTGGTGCAGAATTGACACTGCCCCGCACCTCGCGTGACGTGTCTGCGCCCCGTACGGGGTGTAGGCGGCGGTCACACGGAGAAATAACGCGCTTCGGGGTGGCTGAAATAAAGTCCGCAGACACTGCTCTGCGGGTACATCGCCCCGTTTTCAGTAAGGCGTATGCCGAGGTCGCCGAGACGCAGCATACGCGCCACGTTGAATATCTGCGTTTGGTCGGGCAGGGCGGGATAGCCTACGGCGGGGCGTATGCCGCGGTAGGCTCCGGCAAGCAGCCGGGCGGTGTCGAGGTCTTCCGCCGGCGCGTAGCCCCACAGCGAGCGGCGCGTGAGGCGGTGCAGCCATTCTCCCGCCGCCTCGGCAAGGCGGTCGGCCACGCTGTGCAGCAGCAGTGCCTCGTAGCTGTCACTCCCGTTCTTCGCGCGTTCCAGCTCATCGGCGAAAGCCGGCGACAGCGTGGCGGCAAACGCGCCGAGCCAGTCGCGCCCGCCCTCGGGGGCGATGTAGTCGCACAGCGCGAGCCGCGCGGCACCGTTCTCCGCCTTGCGCTGGCGCGGCGTGGCAATCTCCACCTCCCCGCCGCCGTCCAGTGACACGGCAATGCCGCTCCCCGTGGAGCGGGCGGGGAAAAACGCCACCTGCCCTTGCAGCGTGTGCGTCTTTTCTATCCTGTCAAGCAGCCGCTCGGCGTCCGCCCGCACTTCGTCCGCCTCCGCGCTGCCGTGGCGCACACGCCAGAAATGCAGGAAATACGGCCAGCTGATGAGCGGGCGCAGTTCCCCCACCGTTATGTCGCGGAAGGTGCGCACGCCGGTATACGACGGCGCGGGAGGCGTGTACTCCGCCCACGGTGTGGAAAGCGCGGGGCGGCTTGGCGAGGCGGCGGGCGGCGGCGTGCATTTCGCTTTTTCGTGCGCCTCGCGCAGCTCGCGTTGCCTCTTGCGGTTCTCCGCGATGGTCGCCTCACGCTCCGCGCCAAGCAGCCGCATCGCCAGCACGGGGTTTTGCGCCGCGTCCCTCACGTGGAACACCGGTCCCGCGTAGAGCGGGGCTATCTTCAGGGCGGTGTGCAGCTCGGAGGTGGTGGCTCCGCCCACGAAGAGCGGCGCGTCAATGCCCGCCGCGGCAAGTGCCCGCGCCGTGTGGCACATCTCGTCAAGCGACGGCGTGATGAGTCCGCTCAGCGCGATGAAGTCAGGCTTCGTCTCCCGCGCCGCCCGCACCACCTCCTCAGGCGGCACCATCACGCCGAGGTCGGTCACCTCAAAGTTGTTGCACGCCAGCACCACCGCCACAATGTTTTTCCCTATGTCGTGCACGTCCCCCTTTACCGTGGCTATAAGGTAGCGTCCGTTGCGTGCCGTCCCTGTCGTCCTGCCCGCCTCTATGTGCGGGCGGAGATAGGCTACGGCTTTCTTCATTGTGCGGGCGGATTTCACCACCTGCGGCAGGAACATCTTTCCCTCGGCGAAGAGGTCGCCCACGGTCTGCATGCCGCGCATCAGCGGTCCCTCTATGATGGCGGCGGGCGAGTCAAAGCACGCGAGAGCCTCGGCGAGGTCGGCCTCAAGCCATTCGTCGTCGCCGGCACGCAGCGCGGCGGCGAGCCGTTGCTCCGGCGGGACGGCGGCGCGGTTCGCGGGCTCCGGTTTTTCCGTACCGGCGGCGGGGGCGGAGAGTGTTTGCGCGAAAGCCTCAAGTCGCTCCGCCGCGTCGTCCCGCCGGCAGAGAATGGCGTCCTCCAGCCTTTCAAGCAGGGCGGCGGGGATGTCGCCGTACATCACTTTCGCCGCAGGGTTGACGATGCCCATGTCCATCCCCCGCGCGATGGCATGGTAGAGGAATACGGCGTGCATCGCCTCGCGCAGGTAGTTGTTGCCGCGGAAAGCGAAGGAAAGGTTGCTCACGCCGCCGCTCACGTGCGCCCCGGGCAGGTTGCGGCGTATCCAGCCCGCCGCCTCGATGAAGTCGAGGGCGTAGCGGTCGTGCTCTTTCATGCCCGTGGCAATGGTGAGCACGTTGGGGTCGAAGATGATGTCGCGTGGCGGCACGCCGGCTTTCTCCGTGAGCAGCCGGTAGGCCCGCCCGCACACCTCCACCTTGCGGCAGTAGCTTGTGGCCTGCCCCTGCTCGTCAAAGGCCATCACCACCATCGCCGCGCCGTGGCTGTGTATGGCGCGGGCGTGGGAGACAAACGCCTCCTCGCCTTCCTTGAGTGAGATGGAGTTGACGATGGCTTTCCCCTGCACGCATTTCAGCGCGGCCTCAATCACCTCAAAGCGCGAGGAGTCTATCATCCAGGGCAGCCGCGCCACCTCGGGGTCGGATGCCATGAGGTTGAGGAAACGGCACATCTCCTCGCGGGTGTCAAGCAAGCCGTCGTCCATGTTGATGTCAAGTGCCATCGCCCCGTCGCGCACCTGCTTGCGGGCTATGGCGAGCGCCTCCTCATACTGCTTCTCCTTTATAAGGCGCAGGAACTTGCGGCTGCCTGCCACGTTGCAGCGTTCGCCCACGTTGACAAATGTGCCGGGCAGCGGGCGGAAAGCGTCAAGTCCCGCTAGCCACGGTAGCCGATCGCCGCCGTCTGCGGGCAGGGGGCGTGGGGCGAACCCCTTCACCGCCCGCGCTATGGCCGCGATGTGAGCGGGCGTGGAGCCGCAGCATCCCCCCACAATGTTGACGATGCCGTCCCCGGCGAAGCCCGCCACGGCGGCGGCCATCGTTTCGGGTGTCTCGGTGTAGCGTCCCTCCTCGTCGGGCAGTCCGGCGTTGGGGTGGGCGGAGACAAAGCACGGGGCGACGGCCGCCACCTCGCGCAGGAAAGGGCGCATGTCCGCAGCGCCCGACGAGCAGTTCAGCCCGATGGACAGCACGAGGTCGTCGTGCGCCACCGAGGTGACGAAAGCCTCCATCGTTTGCCCTGACAGCGTGCGCCCGGAGGCGTCGGCCACTGTGGCGCTCAGCATCACCGGCACGCGCCGCCCCGTTTCCTCCGCCGCCAGCCGCGCGGCGGCGAGTGCGGCTTTGGCGTTGAGTGTGTCGAAGATGGTCTCCACGAGGAAAGCGTCAACGCCCTCCCGGGCAAGCACGGACATCTGCTCGCGGTATGCCTCGCGCAGCTCGTCAAAGGTGATGGCACGCAGTGCGGGGTTGTCCACGTCGGGGGACAGGGAGAGCATCTTTCCCGTGGGGCCCACCGACGCGGCGACGAAGCGCGGGCGTGCCGGCGTGAGACGTGTCATGCGGTCGGCCTCGGCGCGGGCGAGCCGTGCGGCGGCGCGGTTCATCTCCTCCACCGCGTCCTCGGTGTGGTACTCGTGCTGTGAGACGCGCTGGGCGGAAAACGTGTTGGCCTCGATGATGTCCGCCCCCGCCTCAAGGTAGGCTCGGTGTATGGCGGCCACCACGTCGGGGCGCGTCAGTGAGAGCAGGTCGTTGTCACCCGCAAGGCGGCCGGGCGTGTCCTTGAAGCGCGTGCCGCGGAAGTCGGCCTCGGTCAGCGCGTGCCGTTGTATCATCGTCCCCATCGCGCCGTCAAGTATGAGGATGCGCCGCCCCTCTTTCAGGGCACGCAGGAGCGGGGAGGAAAGGTCGGAAAACATTGCCGTAAGGAGGGGGGGATGTGTTGTGCTGAAAAAACGCCCGCCCGCGTCCCGCCCGCCGCGCCGGATGCGGTCAGCGGGCCGGGGAGGCGCGGGCGGACGAACGGCTCAGTACACGGCGCGGGCTATGCGCTCCACGCTGTACGAGGCGTTCATACTATAGAAATGTATGCTCGGCACGCCGGCGGCGCGAAGTTCGCGGGCCTGTGCGATGCCCCATTCCACGCCAAGCTCTTTCACCTGCTCGTTGTCGCGGCACTTGCGCAGCTCGCGGCTGAGGTCTTCGGGGAAGTCGATGTGGAAGGTCTTTGGCAGCATGGAGCGGTGTCCCAGCGTGGTGAGGGGCTTCAGTCCCGGGATGACGGGCACTTCCACCCCCGCTTCGCGCAGGCGGCGCACATAGTCGAAATACTTGGCGTTGTCATACACCATCTGTGTGACAATGTAGCGCGCGCCAGCCTCCACTTTCGCCTTTGCGCAGGCGATGTCCGCCTCGGGGTTCATCGCCTCGTCGTGCTTCTCGGGGTAGCCCGCCACGCCGTAGCTGAACGGCACGGGCGGCGTGTCGTGCGGCTCGCCGGAGACAAGCATGCCGCGGTTGAAGTCCTCCACCTGCCGGCACAGCTCCTCGGCGTGGGTGTGTCCGTCGGGTGTGGGGACGAAGCGGTTTTCGCCTTTCGCGCGGTCGCCGCGCAGCACCAGCAGGTCGGTTATGCCAAGGAAGGAAAGGTCTATCAACTGGTTTTCCGTCTCCTCCCGCGTGAAGCCGCTGCATATGATGTGCGGCACGGCCCTCACGCCGTACCGCCAGCGGATGGCGGCCGCGATGGCCACCGTGCCGGGGCGCGTGCGCGTCTCGCAGCGCTCGTAAAGTCCTCCGCCGGTCTCACGGAAGACGGTCTCCGTGCGGTGCGTGGTGATGTTGATGTAGGCGGGACCGAACGGCATCAGGCGGTCTATCGTGCGGAAGACACTGTCTATGCCACGCCCGCGCTGTGGCGGCAGCACCTCGAAGGAGAACGCCGTGGGGTGCGGACTTTCAAGGAAGGCGGCCACGCTTTCCGCGCCGGCAGGCGCGGCGGCTGTGTCGCACTCCGTGCCTGTGGGTATATCTTGGGGCATTGTATATCAGTCGTTGGGGAGTTAGGGATTTATTACCGGACGGCGTGTCACCTCAGGCGCACGCTGTCGCCGGGCTTGAAGTGGTAGTCGGGCGAGGGGAGAGGGTTCATCTTGCAGAGGCTCGCGAGGCGCACGCCGTACCGCTGGCTGATGGTGTAGAGCGACTCGCCCGCCTCCATGGCGTGGTAGCCGCTCGCGCCCTTCACCTTCATGGCCTTGCGGGCTTTCTTCCCGAGGTAGACGGGCGAGCCTGCCTGCGGCTGCATTTCGCCGGTGGCGTCGTTGTAGGCACGCAGCTTCTTCTCGCGTATGCCCGTCTGGCGTGCCAGCGAGGCGTAGGTGTCGCCGGCGCGGGCCACAATATAATATTGTCCGTTGCAGCGGCGCACCTCGAAGGCGGACATCTGCTCTTGCAGGCGTGCCTGCTCCTTGCGCTCTTTCCTCTCGCGGCGGCTTTCGCTGTCCTTGCCGTCGTAGCGGTTGAGGCCGTAGGTCTCTATGAGGTTTATCAGCAGGTAGGCGTAGCGCGGGTTGGTGGCGTAGCCGGCGCGTTTCAGTCCGTGCGCCCACGCTTTGTAGTCGGTGCGGGGAAGGTCGAAGAGGAAGGCGTAGCGCCGTCCGTTGCGTAGGAAAGCGGAGTGGTCCTCGTAGCTTTCGCGCACGCTGCCGTACACGCGGAACTTTTCGTCGGGCGCGTCGTCGGTAAGCAGCATGTAGCGTCCTTTCCACGTGCCGCCGCACTTTATGCCGAAGTGGTTGTTGCCCTGCGTGGCGAGGCGGCTTGTGCCGGCGGCGCTTTCCAGAAGCCCTTGCGCCAGGGTGATGCTGGCTGGCACGCCGTGGCTTTTCATCTGTTCTACGGCCAGCGGGGCGTATTTCGCCACATACCGCTCGTACTGCGGTTTTTGCGCCGCCGCGCCCAGCGCGAGTGGCAGCAGTAGCAGCAATATGACGTGTCGCAGTGTCTTTTCCATAGGCTTAAGCGTCGCAAGGATGTCGCAAAGTTAGGAAAAAGGCGGAACTGGCACGGAAAAGGCGGGGCGCGGGTGGCGGGCGTGCGGCGCGTGACGCTTCCCCGCGTGTGGCGGCGGGGGAAACAAACCACAGGAAACCGCTGCATTGCGGGCGGTTTTCGCTAATTTTGCCCGCGCTCCCGCCCTTTTTGCGGGAGGTAAAACCTACGGGCGGGACGCTACGACGCGCCGCCCGCAACCTTATGGAACACAACGGAGAAACTTACGGGCAGCAACATCGTGCCGTCATCCTCGTGGGATATATGTGCGCAGGCAAAACCACGGTGGGAAAGGCGCTCGCCAAGCGGCTGGGGCGCACGTTCTACGACCTCGACTGGTATATAGAGGAACGCTACCACACGAAGGTGCCGGAGATTTTCGCCCGGCAGGGCGAGGCGAAGTTCCGCGACATGGAGCGGCGCATGCTGCACGAGGTGGCGGAGTTTGAGGACATCGTGCTGTCGTGCGGCGGCGGCACGCCTTGCTTTTTTGACAACATGGAGTACATGAACTCCGTCGCAGCCACTTTTTACCTCAAGGCCTGCGCGGACACCATCCTGCGCCACTTGGCGATGAGCCGCGGCGAGCGTCCGTTGCTGCGCGGCAAGTCGCCGGACGAGCTGCGTGAGTTTGTCACCGCGCAGCTTGCCGAACGCGAGCCGCACTACGCCCGCGCCGCCGAGACGGTGGACGTGGACGTGCTCGACTCCTTTGAGAAGATAGGCATGGTGGTGGAGGACATCGCCTCGCGCCTCGGATAGAGCGGCACACCGGCCGGCATTGGCATTCATTTTTTTACCCTAACATAGAGAAAGAGCGAAGAAATGCGTAAATGGAGAATTGACGACTCGGAGGAACTTTACAACATCAAGGGCTGGGGGGTCAACTATTTCGGCATCAACGAAAAGGGGCACGCCTACGTGTCCCCGCGAAAGGACGGCGTGAAGGTAGACCTGAAAGAGGTAGTGGACGAGCTCAACGCCCGTGACATCACCGCGCCGGTGCTGCTGCGCTTCCCCGACATACTCGACAACCGCATAGAGAAGACCTCGGAGTGCTTCACGCGCGCCGGGGCCGAGTACGACTACCACGCGGAGCATTTCATCATCTTCCCCATCAAAGTAAACCAGATGCGCCCCGTCGTGGAGGAAATAATCAGTCACGGCAAGAAGTATAACCTTGGGCTTGAGGCGGGCTCGAAGCCCGAGCTGCACGCCGTGCTGGCCACCAACATGGACTCGGACAGCCTCATCATATGCAACGGCCACAAGGACCAGAACTTCATCGAGCTGGCGCTGCTTGCGCAGAAGATGGGCAAGCGCGTATTCCTTGTGGTGGAGAAGCTGCCAGAGCTCGCCACCATCGCCCGCACGGCGGAGAAGCTCGGCGTGCGCCCCAACCTCGGCATACGCATAAAGCTGGCGGCCTCGGGCACGGGAAAGTGGCAGGAGAGCGGCGGCGACGCGTCGAAGTTCGGGCTCAACTCGTCCGAGCTGCTTCAGGCGCTGGGCATGCTGGACGAGATGGGGCTGCACGACTGCCTTAAGCTCATACACTTCCACATAGGGTCGCAAATCACGAAGATACGCCGCATCTCCACGGCGCTGCGCGAGGCGGCGCAGTTTTACGTGCAGCTGCACGCCATGGGCTTTCACATAGAGTTTGTCGACTGCGGCGGCGGTCTGGGCGTCGACTATGACGGCACGCGGTCAAGCAACTCGGAAAGCTCGGTAAACTACTCCATACAGGAGTACGTCAACGACTGCGTGTACACCTTTGTCGACGCGGCCAACAAAAACGGCATACCGCACCCCAACCTCATCACCGAGGGCGGGCGCTCGCTCACGGCGCACCACTCCGTGCTGGTGGTGGACGTGCTGGAAAGCGTGAGCATGCCGCACATGTCCGAGGACTTCCACCCCACGGAGCAGGACCACCAGCTTGTGCACGACCTCACGGAGATATGGGACAAGCTCTCGCCGCGCTCGATGCTGGAAGACTGGCACGATGCCGAGGACATACGCGACGAGGCGCTCGACCTCTTCCGCCACGGCATCATCGACCTGCGCACGAGGGCGCAGATAGAGAGTCTGTACTGGAGCATCTCCCACGAAATCAGCGAGCTGGTACACCACCAGAAGCACGCTCCCGACGAGCTGCGCAAGCTCGACAAGATGATGGCGGACAAGTATTTCTGCAATTTCTCCGTCTTCCAGTCGCTGCCCGACTCGTGGGGCATCGACCAGCTGTTCCCCATCATGCCCATCGCGCGGCTTGACGAGAAGCCCACGCGCTCGGCCACGCTGCAGGACATCACCTGCGACTCGGACGGGAAGCTCACCGCCTACATCAACTACAACCAGCAGACGTCGTACATCCCCCTGCACGACTTCCGCGAGGGCGAGCACTACTACATCGGCGTCTTCCTCGTGGGGGCGTACCAGGAGATACTGGGCAATATGCACAACCTCTTCGGCGACACCAACGCCGTGCACATCACGGTGGACGGAGAGGGGTACAGCATTGACAAAACCATTGACGGCGAAACCGTGGCCGACGTGCTGGAGTATGTGCAGTATGACCCGAAACGCCTTGTGCGCCGCCTTGAGAGCTGGGTGAGCCGCGCCGTGACAGAGGGGCGCATCACCGTGGAGGAGGGGAAGGAGTTTATCTCCAACTACCGCTCCGGCCTTTACGGCTACACTTACCTTGAGTGACGCTTGCGCGCGCTGAGGCTGCACGCAGGGCGGGCTGCAGGTCCGGACGTCCCCACCGGGGCGCCGGGACTTGCAGCCCGCTCCGTTTTTTTGTGTGCCGCGCGCCCCGCTCGATGGGCGCGGCGGTGTCATTTACCGAGAAACTTCGCCGCGATGTACGCGTTGAGGTTGTCCTTGTAGCTGTCGCCCACGGGTATCTCGTCCCCCGTGTCAAGCAGCACGCGGCTCTTGTTGATTTCGGCTATGTGCTTGAGGCTGATGATGTACGACTTGTGCACGCGCATGAAGCCCGACGAGGGCAGGCGCTCCTCCATGCGTTTCATGCTGAGCAGCACGGTGAGCGGCTTTTGCTGCGACAGCTGGTAGATGCGCAGGTACTCGCTCATGCCTTTCACGTACACAATGTCGGCTATCTGCATCCTCACCACGCGGTACTCCGTCTTGAAGAAGAGCGCGTCGTCCTCGTCGACGGGCGAGAGGCTTGCCGTGTGCAGCAGGTCGTAGCGTGCCTTCACCTTGTCGGCCACGCGCATGATGTCGGCCAGGCCGAAGGGCTTCAGCAGGTAGTCCACGGCGTCCACCTTGTAGCCCTCGATGGCGTACTCCTGGTAGGCTGTGGTGAAAACCACCATCGGCGGGTTCTGCAGCGAGCGCACGAAGTCCAGTCCGTTGAGGTCGGGCATGTTGATGTCAAGGAAAAGCACGTCCACGCTTTCCTTTTCAAGCAACCGCATCGCCTCCAGCGCGCTGTGGCAGCTTCCCGCTACCTCGAAAAAGGGCACTTTCTCCAAATAGGCCGCCAGCTGCTGCAGCGCGAGCGGCTCGTCGTCTATTGCCAGGCACTTTATGTTCATAGAAGTATAATGTCTTTTCAGTTAGTAGTTTCGTCCTCCTCTTCGCCCTTTGCCGCGGGTGGCGACAGCGGGAAGTCGAGGCTCACGCTGTACTCGTCCGCCGTGGGACGGATGTCGAGGCGGAAGTCCTTGCCGTAGGTGAGGGCGAGGCGCTTGCGGGCGTTTTCAAGCCCCACGCCACCGTGCGCCCCCTTGCTTTCGGGGCGGACGCTGTTGCGGCAGGTAAAATGCACCCGCCCGTCCTCCGTGCTTATCCTTACGTCTATGTACGATTTCCGCTCGTAGCTCACGCCGTGCTTGAAGGCGTTCTCCACGAAGCACACGAAGAGCAGCGGCGGCACCGTTCCCTCCATCGGGCTTTCGGGGAAGCTCGTGCCTATGCGCACGCTCTCGGCGTAGCGTATGCGCATGAGGCGTATGTAGTCTTTGAGGAAGCTCACGTCGCGCCCCATCTTCACCATGGGGCGGTTGCTTTCGTACAGCACGTAGCGCATCAGGTGCGACAGCACCTCTATGGTGTGCTGCGCCTGTGCGGGATTTATGTCGACGAGGGCGTGAATGTTGTTGAGCGTGTTCATGAAGAAGTGCGGGTTGACCTGGTATTTCAGGTACTCCAGCTGCATTCGCTGCCCCTCGCGCTCCAGCCGCTCGAGGCGTTTGCGGTCGTCCGCGCCCTTGAAGAAGTATTTCACGCCGATGTTGAGTCCCAGCAGCAGTGTCATGATGATGAAGGCCACCATGTCCTTGCCGCCGAAGGCGAGGGGCGGGCCGTAGGCTCTGCGCCTCTCCCCGCCCGCCGCGTCGCGCGGCTGCGCGCCCTCGCTTCGCGCGGGCATGACAAAGGTTTCCGCGCCGGCTTTCCCGCCGCGCTCCTCCATCCGTTGCCGCCACTCCACGCCGTCGGGATGTGGCGGGTGGGGGCGGCAAAGGCACTCGTACAGCTCAAAGCACACAAGCAGCGTGGCGAGTCCCGCGAAATACCCCCACTTGCGCCCGCGCTGTACAAGGAGCGGGGCGAGCAAGAAATTGTGTACGAAGAAGGTGGCGCAAAACATCGCCAGCAGTCCCCACGCCGCGAAGACGTCGCCCCAGCTGCCGCGCATGCCGTGCGAGCTCAGCCGCTGCACGTACATGGAAAGCACGGGGGCGGCGAAAAGCACGAGCCACAGCGCGATGTAGAGGAGGTTTTCCGCCTTCTTCTGCGCCTTTATTATGGAGGGGAGCTTCATTTCCATCGGTCATGTGGGGCGGCGGAAAGCGCCGCGCCTTTTTTCCTTACACGAATTTACGCCCTTGCGCCGTTGCGGACAAATGTATTCAACCAATTCCGCCCCGTAGTCTGCAAAAACGCGCCCTGCGGCCGTCCGCCGCCGGCGTGCGGGTATTTGGCGGACTGTGTTTCCACGCCCGGGCTTGCGTCCGTCGCGGGGCGTGCGGGCGGACGTGTGGCGTAGCAGGGGAGTGTGTGCGCCTTCCGCGTCTAACTGATGGCTTGTGATTTGGGGCGAAAAGTCGTTATGTCACTTTTCGGGCGGAAAAACGAGCAAAATGACAAAATGCGGGTCGGGCGGATTTAACATTCCGGCACCCCGCCGGAGGCGGAAACGGGCTTCGTCGCGGCACGCCGCCGACCTGTAGCGCCGATGCCGTGGCACCTTGAAGGCCAAGCCGCACTTCAGTGACGGG
>CAVGTC010000057.1:0-16963 GCA_963632255.1 Lachnospiraceae bacterium
GAAAACACCCGCTGTGCACCCTGCCGCCGGCCGCCCGGGGAAAGGCGCACAAAAACCCCGCGCCGCAGCGGCGTATGCCGGCGGCGCGGGGTCATTATATGTAGCTTTACGGGCACCGCTCCCTGCGTGTGGCGGCTGTGTCCGGGCAGTGCGTCCCTGCGGCTTACCCGGCAGCCTCAGCGGCGGCGGCGTCCTCCGCAGCGGGAGCGTCCTCCGTGTCGACAAACTGTGTGTAGCCGCCGGCGATGAGGATGTTATACCACTGTATCAGCTTCTTTATGTCGGAGAAATGCACGCGGTCGCGGTCGTAGTCGGGCAGCACGGCAGCCATAAAGTCCGCCAGCTCCTCCTTCGTCGCCTTGCGGAAGTCTATCGCGGTGGCCTTGCCCCCCTCCTTGTCGGCGATGGCCTGGAAAATCTCCATCAGCGGCTTGTCGTCCTCGGTGGTGTACATCGACACGTCGTTGAGCGAGGTGACGCGGTCACGCGCCCCGGCGGGCACACGGCGGTGCTCGTCATCCACAGTTTCCATGATGAGCATGCCGCGCCCCTGCGAAACGAGGCGGTAGAGTCCGGGCTTGCCGGATATAGCCAGAATGGTGTCTTTCATCTTGTGCTTTGAGATTCTGTTTTTAAATACAAAGCACAGCCCGCCGTGCCGCGCGCCGTGCCGCAAACTGCGCAAAAGTAATGCAAACGCGGCGTTAAGCGAAGAAAAACGCGCCGTTTTTGGGCGCGGAGGGGCGTTTTGGCGGCGCGGGAGGCGCGGCGCGGCGGCACGCGGAGCAAGAAAACACTGCACACGGCGGAAAGAACGTGCGAAACGTTGTAAATTTGCCCGGAAAATTGCAACACAACGCATCAAGCAGAATGATGACAGCCAACGAAATCAGAGAGTCGTACAAGCACTTCTTTGAGACAAAGGGACATACCATCGTGCCCTCCGCGCCGATGGTGATAAAGGACGACCCCACACTGATGTTCACCAACGCGGGCATGAACCAGTGGAAGGACATCATACTAGGCACGCGCGAGCCCGAGCCGCGCCGCCGCGCCGACTCGCAGAAGTGCCTGCGCGTGAGCGGAAAGCACAACGACCTTGAGGAGGTGGGGCACGACACCTACCACCACACCATGTTTGAGATGCTGGGCAACTGGAGCTTCGGCGACTACTTCAAGGAGGGCGCGATAGACTACGCCTGGGAGTATCTTGTGGACGTGCTGCACCTCGACCCCGCCGACCTCTACGTGACGGTTTTCGAGGGCTCGGACGACGAGGGGCTGGGACGCGACGACGAGGCCGCATCCTACTGGGCGAAACACGTGCCCGCCGACCACATCATCAACGGCAACAAGCACGACAACTTCTGGGAGATGGGCGACACGGGGCCCTGCGGCCCCTGCTCGGAGATACACCTCGACAGCCGCACGCCCGAGGAAAAGGCAAAGACACCCGGCAGCCAGCTGGTGAACAAGGACGACCCGCAGGTGATAGAGATATGGAACATCGTCTTCATGCAGTACAACCGCAAGGCCAACGGCTCGCTTGAGCCGCTCCCCATGCACGTCATCGACACGGGCATGGGCTTCGAGCGCCTTGTGCGCGCCCTGCAGGGGAAGCACTCCAACTATGACACCGACATCTTCCAGCCCATCATACGCCGCATATGCGAGCTGTCGGGCTACGAGTACGGCAAGGAGGAGAAAACCGACGTGGCCATGCGCGTCATTGCCGACCACCTGCGCGCCATTTCCTTCTCAATTGCCGACGGCCAGCTGCCCTCCAACGCGAAGGCGGGCTACGTGATACGCCGCATACTGCGCCGCGCCGTGCGCTACGCCTACACTTTCCTCGGACAGCGCGAGGCTTTCCTCTGCAAGCTCGTCCCCACGCTGGTGGCGGAGATGGGCGGCGCCTACCCCGAGCTGGCGGCGCAGCAGACGCTCATTGCCCGCGTGATGCAGGAGGAGGAGGAGAGCTTCCTGCGCACCCTCTCCACGGGCATCAGCATGCTGGATGGCGTCATGGCCGAGACACGGGCAAAGGGCAGCGGCACGGTGGAGGGCGCGAAAGCATTCACCCTCTTCGACACGTACGGCTTCCCGCTCGACCTCACCGAGCTTATTTGCCACGAAAACGGACTTTCCGTGGACTGCGCGGGCTTTGACGCGGAGATGAAGAAGCAGAAAGAGCGCGCACGCAACGCCGCCGCCGTGGAGACCGGCGACTGGGTGACCCTGCGCGAGGGCGAGACCGACTTCATAGGATGGGACGCCACGGAGAGCGACTGCCACATCCTGCGCTACCGCCGCGTGCAGCAGAAGAAGCAGACCTACTACGAGCTTGTGATAGACCGCACGCCGTTTTACGCCGAAATGGGCGGCCAGGTGGGCGACAAGGGCGTGCTGCACGGCAACGGCGAGGACGTGGAGATTTTTGACACGAAAAAGGAGAACAACCTCCCCATACACCTCACCAAGGAACTGCCGGCACACCCGGAGGCCGCCTTCCACGCCGTGGTGGACGCACACCACCGCTGCGGAAGCGAGGCCAACCACACCGCCACGCACCTGCTGGACCAGGCGCTGCGCGAGGTGCTCGGCACGCACGTCGAGCAGAAGGGCTCACTCGTCACGCCGGACTACCTGCGCTTTGACTTCTCGCACTTCCAGAAGGTGACGCCCGAGGAGCTGCGCAAAGTGGAACGCATCGTCAACCGCCGCATACGCGAGGACATCCCCCTGCAGGACCACCGCGACGTGCCCATGGAGGAGGCGAAGAAGCTGGGAGCCATCGCCCTCTTCGGCGAGAAGTACGGCGACAAGGTGCGCGTGGTGCAGTTTGGCGACAGCGTCGAGTTTTGCGGCGGCTGCCACGCCAAGAGCACGGGACGCATCGGCCTGCTGCGCATCGTCTCCGAAAGCAGCGTGGCCGCCGGCGTGCGCCGCATCGAGGCGGTGACCGGCGAGGCAGCCGAGGAGAGCGTCTACCAGCAGGAGGACATACTCACGGGACTCAAGGCTTTCTTCAACAACGCAAAGGACCTCACCGCCGTCATACGCAAGACCATCGAGGAGAACGACGGACTGAAGCGGCAGGTGGAGGGCTACGTGAAAGAGCATGTGGCGCAGCTGCGCGACAAGCTGGTGGCCGGCGCCGAGGAGCGCGGCGGCGTGCACCTCGTGCGTGCCGTCATACCCACTGCGGCGGCTCCGGACGCGGTGAAGGACCTGGCCTTCCAGGTGGCGGGCGCGCTGCCCGAGGACACGCTCTGCGTGCTGGGCAGCTCGCACGAGGGCAAGCCGCTGCTGACGGTGATGATAAGCAAAAACCTCATCGCCTCGCGCAATCTCAACGCGGGCGCGATGGTGCGCGAGGCGGCGCGCCTCATCAAGGGCGGAGGCGGCGGAGCGCCCCATTTCGCCACGGCAGGCGGAAAGGACGTGGCCGGACTTGAGGCGGCCGTGCAGAAAGTGGTGGAGCTGGCGGGGCTTTAATTCCCCTCACCGCCTCACCCCAAGAACGGTTTGACCACTCAAAGCGTACAGACAACAGCGGGGGCGCACGCCTATATATATAAGGTGTGCGCCCCCGTCGTATTGTCTCCCGCCCGCCGCGTGCCGCGCGGAAAGTGACAAGGGTTGTTTTTCCCGTAATGTGTCTTACCGGCGCGGGGGCGCGTGCCTTTACCTTTGCCGCTGACAATGAAACTATGGACGCGCCCGCCCCGCCCCAGCCCCGCCCCCGCTACGGCGGCGCGGGCGGAGCGGAAACCCCGAAACGGACACTATGGAAAAGAAAACCGCACGCGCCGCGCGGCGCACGCTCTTCGCACTGGCGGCAGCTCTGGCCGTACTGCCGCAGGGCTGCCGGGCGCAGGAAAAGAAAAACGCACAGAGAATGGAAGACAAGAAGGTGCTGGTTGCCTACTTCTCCCGCACAGGGGAAAACTACAGCGTGGGCAACATCACGAAAGGCAACACGCGCATCGTGGCGGAGGCCGTGGCACGGAAGACGGGCGGCGACCTCTTCGAGATTGTGCCCGTGCAGGGCTACCCCGCCTCCTACGACAAATGCACGGAGGTGGCGAAGAAAGAGCGCGACGCCGCCGCCCGGCCGGCGGTGAAAGGCGACGCACGGGTGGAGGACTACGACACCGTCTTCATTGGCTACCCCAACTGGTGGGGCGACGCGCCGATGCCGGTCTACACTTTCATAGAGAAGCACCGCTGGGCGGGCAAGACGGTCATCCCGTTCTGCACGCACGAGGGCAGCGGCCTCTCCAACGCGGCACAGATAAAGGCGGCGTGCAAGGGCGCGACAGTGCTGAAAGGCCTTGCGGTATACGGCCACACTGCGCAGAAGTCGCCCGCCGAGGCGGAGAGTGCCGTGGGAAAATGGCTCTCCTCCCTCGCGCTCTGACAACCAGTCCGCCCCGCTTGGGCAACCCGCCGCGCATCGGCACCGCCGCACTTTGGCAATTTTCGCGCGACAAATTGGCGTTTACTCTGCGTCAATTGGGCGTTTCCATCACGACGCACGCAAGTCCGCGCGGGTAACTAAGAAAGAGGCTGCACTTCCCGGGCAGGGAGGGGCAGCCTCTTTGTGCTTGCGCGGGAAAAAGCGGGACGGAAAACGTGGGGCGCGCTATGCGAGACAACGCCTTGTTTTGCAGATTTTCTCTGTGCGGAATGCCTTATTTTGCAGATTTTCCGGCTATTCTCCCGCCCCGGCTTTACTTTCACAATGCCGGCACGGGGCGGCACTTACAAACACGGGCACCGGCTACGGGCTGAGTATCTGACAAAATGAAAGAAAATGCGGGCGGAACGGCACGGGGAGCGGTTAAATAAGGTGAAACCACCTTTTTTCAGCCAACACCGCCGCGGCGGCGTGCAAGGTTTGCGGGGATTTTGGATTACCTTTGCATAAGATTGGCGGCGGTTCGGCCGCTCAAACAAGTTTGGCCGCGCTCACCTTGCACAATCTTTGCATAAGATTGGCGGCGGTTCGGCCGCTCAAACAAGTTTGGCCGCGCTCACCTTGCACAATCTTTGCATAAGATTGGCGGCGGTTCGACCGCTCAAACGAGGCACTTCGGCCGATGGCTACCTTTGGCCGCCGCACGGACACCGCAACACACAAACACGACAAAACCATGAGAAAGTCGCTTCTACTTTTATCAGCCGCGCTGCTTGCGGCGCTGGGCGCCCAGGCGCAGGACGACGACGTATATTTCGTGCCGTCGGCAAAGGACAATGCGCAAAAAACTGACACTTACACGGCACGCCCCTACGCAGGACGCTCCTCCTACTCCGCCATCGGCGGCGGGGAAGAGACAACCTACGACACATGGGCGGACGGACGCACAGACGGCGGACGTGACGTAGACGAGTACAACCGCAGGGGCGGCGCAAGCCGCCACAACTGCGACACGGCGCAGACCTCGGCGGACTATGACGAGGGTTACGAGGACGGCTACGAGGACGGGCTATACACCTCGCGCCTCGTGCGCTTCTGGTCGCCGCGCGCCGGCGTGTATGTCAGCAGTCCGTACTACTGGGACTGGTACGACTACGCCTACGACCCGTTCTATTACGGCTACGGCTCGCCCTGGAGCTACGGATGGAGCGGCTGGTGGGGCTGGGGCTCGTGGTACGGCTGGCGGCCCTACTACAGCTCGTGGTACAGCTGGGGCGCATGGCACGACCCCTGGTGGGGTTGGGGCGGCGGACTGGCACGCCACCCGCACTGGGGTTGGGATGCCGCGCCGCGACCCGCTGCCGGCGGCAACTGGCGCATGGGCAACGCCCGCAACCTCTTCGCCAACACCTCGCGCGGAGGACGGGCCAATTTCAGCAACACCTCGCGCCAGGCAGGCCTGTGGAGCGGAACGCGCTCGCCGCGCGGCTCTTTCAGCAACTCGCGCGGCACTGCGGGCTGGCAGCAGGGCACGACGCGCGGGCAGCGCACCGTGACGGGCACTCCGGGCAACTTCACACGCGGACAGCGCACCTACAACAACAACACGTTCAACAGCAACCGGCAGTTTGACCGCTCGATACAGAACAACACGCAGCGGCAGTCGTCGCCCGGCACGTTCTCCGCTCCCTCCCGCTCTTCTGCCCCCTCCGGCGGGCGCAGCGGCGGCGGCGGCGGTTTTGGCGGCGGCTTCGGCGGCGGACGCGGCGGACGCGTAGGCAGCAGATGACGCGCTGGGTTGAGGCAATGGCAGACACCGCACCCCAATCCGCACAAAGACAAGAGAAAGCAACACCAAGGCAAGGTTGGCAAAGTCTGCCTTACCGAATAAAGGGGGAACGGGCGCGAGTCCCAAAACGGCTCCCCCGCCCCAGCCCCCGCACACATACCTACACTATGATGACAAGCAAAAGACATTTCGCCACGCTCGCCGCCCTCGCCCTGTGCGGCGCGGCAGGGGCGCAGGATATATACAAAGCCGAGGCACTCACCGGCACCGACCTCACGGGTACGGCACGCTACGTCGGAATGGGCGGCGCAATGAACGTGCTGGGCGCCGACCTCTCCGCAATGGGCGTAAACCCAGCCTCCACGGGTTTCTTCCGCCGCAGCCAGGCTGCCTTGACGGGCGGCTTCACCGCGCAGGAGGGCGCAAGGGCTATGAACGACATACACAAGCTGCGCGGCACTTTCGACCAGGCAGGCTTCGTCTACTCCATACATTCCGGCAACGACGGGCTGCAGTACATCAACTTCGGCTTCAACTACCAGAAGCGACGCAACTTCAAAAACTACACCGCCGCCTCAGCCGCCCTCACCGGCGACCTCTCGCAGTCGTGGGAGCTGCGGCAGATGGCGGGCACGCTGGACCTGGGCAGCGACAACGACCGCAACCTCACGATGCCCGTGGCCGACGCGGCGTATGACGCGCAGGTGATAGACGCGGCCACCGATGCCAACAACAAGGTGACGGGCTATAACGACCTCTGCGGCAAAAACTACGACTACCGCCGCGTGCAGTGGGGCGGGATACAGGAGTACGACTTCAACGTGTCCTTCAACGGCAACGACCGCTACTACGCCGGCGTGACCGTGGGCTTCTACAACGTGAACATGCGCTCGGCCGTGCTGTACGGCGAGGATGTCACTTACTCGGGCGGCGACGCCGCGTACGCCATGGCGCAGGAAGAGCACCTCAGCGGCTCGGGCGTGGACGTGAAGGTGGGCTTCACCTTCCGCCCTATTGAAAACAACCCGCTGCGCGTGGGCATCGCCGTGAGCTCGCCCACCTGGTATGACCTCACAAGCAACGCCGGCGTGTCCATGTACTCCACATTCCCCTTCACGGGCGACGCCACCAAGTACCGCCCGTACTCCACAGGCGACGACACGCACACCGCCGCCTATTTCGGCGCCGGCGACTTTGACTACCGCCTGCGCACGCCGTGGAAACTGAACATCGGACTTGCCACCACGGTGGACAAGTACCTCGCCCTTGACGCAGAGTACGAGTTCTGCCGCTACGCCGGCAGCAGCATCGGATACAGCGACGGCGACGGCTACTACTACGGCTCGTGGGGAGCGACAACCACAAAGGACGCCGCACTCAACTCGCAGGTGTCCTCCATGCTGAAAGCCGTACACACGCTGCGCGTCGGCGCGGAGCTTTACCTCGCGCCGCGGCTGAAGGCCCGCGTGGGTTACAACTACATCTCCTCGCCTTTCAAGGACAACGCGTACCTCAACCTCTTCACCAGCAGCCCGTCCTACTACAACCGCACCAACACCGACTACGTCAACCTCAGCGCGACGCACCGCGTGACGGCGGGATTGGGCTACAGCGGCAAGCACGTCTTCTTTGACGCCGCCTACCAGTACCAGACGCAGAAAGGCACGGCTTACGCCTTCAACTACATTGAGGACGGCGACCTCACCACCAACCGCCTCGCCGGGGTGGGGGTCAACTACAACCGGCACAACGCCATCTTCACGCTGGGTTACAAGTTCTGACCAAGTCGTGCAACTCCTATATATAACTGCGTCCCCGACTCTCTTCGCGAGCCGGGGGCGCAGCTTTGTTTTCACACCATCCTCCGACAAGCTGCGCGGCAAGGCGCAGGCGGATGCCTGACGCGGCGGAAGCACGGACGGCGCGGATGTGGGGACGGCTATGTGACGGTCGGAAAGTTTCAGCCAATGAGCAGCTTCCCCACCGCCTTGCGCATCATGCCCTTACCTATGACAGGAGCGTGCGCGTCCTCGGGGAACATCACGTAAAAGTCACCCGGTTGCACGGTGAAATACACCGAGGCGGGCAGGGAGTAGAACATAAAGTCGCGGGCGGTGTCAAAAGGCGCGTCACCCTGCGCGGGAAGCGAGCGGAGCGTCCGCCAGCCCACCGTCTCCGCGCCCGAGAGCGGTATGTGCACGTCCACGTACCGGCGGTGTACCTCCAGCTTGCGCTCCGCCGCCGCCACCATCGGCGTGTCGTCCACGTTGATGAAGAGCCGCTCGCCGTCAAGCGCAATGCGCCCGGCCGGCGCGGCGGAGAGGTCGTGGGAAAGCACATACGCGAAAAGCGGACGCAAGGCGGGCAGCAACGCCGACACACGCGCGGCGTTTCCAAGTGAATCTATTATCATGGCTGTAAATGCGGGCGAAACCTTGCGCCCGCCGGTCGCAAAAGTAAGTCTTTCGCGCCCAAAAACGGCAAAACACGCCCGCTCAAGCCGCCGCAAGCGCACGTTTTGTTTCCTTTTGTATAAATTACCCCCCCCCGAATTGCTATGCACGCATTGCATAACCTCGCTTTTCGGCGGATGCGGATGCAAAAACAAGGCGGAAAACGCACAAAAACGCGCCAAATTGAGAAAAAAAGGCTTACACCCACACGCACATAAGGGGACAACACCTATATTTGTGACGGGAACAACGCCCCGCCGCCCCCTCCGCGCCGCGCAAGCCGCCGGGAAGAGCGGCAGGGAGAACCCTGCACAACACAAAAACACGTTTTACCAACCAAACAGACGACACTTTGGCTGGATATGAGTACCTGTTGTCATTCCTTGACGACGAGAAAATTCGCTACAAGCAGAAAGGGAACGTCATCCAGTTCTGCCTGCACGGGATAAACTATTTCGCCATCCGCAGCGAGACGGAGTTTCTCCAAATCTCGGTACTGCTGAAAACCAAGGAGGACGCCGGCGAGCTGCAGCTGCTCCGACTTTGCAACGAACTCAACTCGGAGAAGTTTGTCACAAAGTTCATAATCATCGGCAAGCGCGTGTGGTGCAACATCGAGTTCGTCCCCTCGGCATACACCAAGTCCGCCTCGTATATCCACGCGTTGAAGATACTCGACCACAGCTCGGACGAATTTCTCATACGCATGGGACGGCTCTCGCCACAGTGACCGCCCCGCCGTCCCGCACGGCACTACGACAAAGAACCACCTGCGCAAGGTGGTTTTTTTGTGCCGTCCCGCACCCCGCTTTGCGGGATTTGGCGTACTTTTGACCAACTTAGCGGGCGTACACGCCGCGCCGCCGCGCCCACCCACGGACAACGGAAGCGAAAGACGGCGGCGGCAAATGCGGAAGACAGAACCTGCACACGGATAGAAAGGCGCAGAGACACAATACAGACGCAAAGCCACAAGATACAGCCGCACAGAAACAAGAAAGAACTGAGCCGCACAGACACAAGGCAAGAAAGCAACACACATACACACAACCCAATACACACCAATGGCCGCAGCAGACGACAAGAAAATCATCTTCTCAATGGTGGGCCTGTCAAAGACCATACGGCAGACCAACAAGCAGATACTAAAAAACATCTACCTCTCCTTTTTCTACGGGGCCAAGATAGGCATCATAGGCCTCAACGGCGCGGGAAAGTCCACCCTGATGAAAATCATCGCGGGGCTGGACACCGACTACCAGGGCGAGGTGGTCTTCGCGCCGGGCTACTCGGTGGGCTACCTGCCCCAGGACCCCCACCTCGACGACAGCAAGACCGTGCGGGAGATTGTGCAGGAGGGCGTGCAGGACGTGGTGGACGCACTCGCCGAGTATGAGGAGATAAACCAGAAGTTCGGGCTGCCCGAGTATTATGAGGACGAGGACAAGATGAACGCGCTCTTCGCCCGCCAGGGCGAGCTGCAGGACAAGCTCGACGCCACCGACGCGTGGAACCTCGACAGCCGCCTCGACCGCGCCATGGGCGCGCTGCGCTGCCCGCCCGCCGACCAGAAAGCCGCCCACCTCTCCGGCGGCGAGCGACGGCGCGTGGCACTTTGCCGCCTGCTGCTGCAGAAGCCCGACGTGCTGCTGCTTGACGAGCCCACCAACCACCTTGACGCCGAAAGCATAGACTGGCTCGAGCAGCACCTCAACCAGTACGAGGGCACGGTGATTGCCGTCACGCACGACCGCTACTTCCTTGACGACGTGGCAGGCTGGATACTCGAGCTCGACCGCGGCGAGGGCATACCCTGGAAAGGCAACTACTCCTCGTGGCTTGAACAGAAGACAAAGCGCATGGAGCAGGAGGAGAAAACGGCCAGCAAGCGGCGCAAAACCCTTGAGCGCGAGCTGGAGTGGGTGCGCATGGCTCCCAAGGCGCGGCAGGCGAAAGGCAAGGCGCGACTCAACTCTTACGACAAGCTGCTGAGCGAGGACCAGAAAGAGAAAGAGCAGCACCTCGAGATATTCATCCCCAACGGGCCGCGCCTCGGCAACAAGGTGATTTCCGCCAGTCACGTGGCGAAAGCCTACGGGGACAAGGTGCTGTACTCCGACCTCGACTTCTCCCTCCCGCCCGCCGGCATCATAGGCGTGATAGGTCCCAACGGAGCGGGCAAAACCACCCTCTTCCGCCTTATCATGGGACTTGACCGCCCCGACAGCGGCACATTTGAGCGCGGCGAGACCGTGAAGCTGGCGTACGTCGACCAGCAGCACACTGACATCGACCCCGCCAAAACCGTGTACGAGGTGATATCGGGCGGGACGGAACTGATGAGGATGGGCGGCCGCGACATCAACGCCCGCGCCTACCTCAGCCGCTTCAATTTCTCTGGCGCCGACCAGGAGAAGAAGTGCGGCGTGCTTTCCGGCGGCGAGCGCAACCGCCTTCAGCTCGCCCTCGCCCTCAAGCAGGAGGGCAACGTGCTGCTGCTTGACGAGCCCACCAACGACATTGACGTCAACACGCTCCGCGCCCTTGAGGAAGGCTTGGAGGCTTTCGCGGGCTGCGCCGTGGTGATAAGCCACGACCGTTGGTTTCTCGACCGCATCTGCACGCACATCCTCGCCTTTGAGGGCGACGGAAAGGTTTTCTTCTTTGAGGGTTCGTACACCGACTACGAGGCAAACAAGGCGAAACGCCTCGGCCTTGAGGAGCCGAAACGCATACGCTACCGCAAGCTGGACGACTGACACCGGCGCGGGTACCCCACTCCTTATTATATATAGAGCGATAAAGGCAGTCGTGCGGCGCGGGGATGCGCCGCACGGCTGCCCCGCCGCAACACTTTACTTTGCGCCGGGGCGCAGCCTCACGCAACGCACGCAATGAACGCAACAGACATCATAGCCAAAAGGCTCAACCTGCGCGCCGGACAGGTGGAGGCCACCGTACGCCTGCTTGACGCGGGCGCCACGATACCCTTCATCAGCCGCTACCGCAAGGAGGCCACCGGCGGACTTGACGAGGTGCAGGTGGCGCAGGTGAAAGAGCAGAACGACCGCCTCACCGAGCTGGCGCACCGCCGCGAGTACATACTGCAAACCATCGAGGGGCAGGGCAAACTCACCGACGCGCTGC
Source organism: Lachnospiraceae bacterium (assembly GCA_963632255.1). Lineage (GTDB taxonomy): Bacteria > Bacteroidota > Bacteroidia > Bacteroidales > Bacteroidaceae > Alloprevotella. The sequence goes on from CAVGTC010000057.1 coordinate 11,813, forward strand.
GCCGGAGCATAACCGACTGCTGGGACGCGGCGGAGCTTGAGGACATCTACCTTCCCTACAAGCCCAAGCGCAAAACGCGGGCGGAGGCGGCGCGGCGGCGCGGACTGGAGCCGCTGGCCGAGCGCCTCCTCACGCAGCCCGGCACACGCCCCGAGGAGGCCGCGCGTGCCTTTGTGGGCGGCGAGGTGGCGGACACCGCCGCCGCGCTGCAGGGCGCGCGCGACATCATCGCCGAGCGTGTCAGCGAGGACGCGCGGGTGCGGCAGACGGTGCGCCGCTCCTTCGAGCTGACGGCCGTCATACACTCTCGGGTGGTGAAAGGGCGCGAGGCCGAGGCGGCGAAATACCGCGACTACTTCGACTGGAGCGAGCCGCTGCGCCGCTGCACCTCCCACCGCCTCCTCGCCATGAGGCGCGGCGAGGCAGAGGGACTGCTGCGCGTGGGCGTGTCGCCCGCCGACGACACCGACTGCATGGAGCGGCTTAAACGCCCCCTCGTCAAGCCCGGCCCGGCGGGCGCGCAGGTGGCGCTTGCCGCCGAGGACGCCTACAAAAGACTGTTGCGCCCCGCCATAGAGACGGAGTTTGCCGCCGCAAGCAAGGCAAAGGCCGACGAGGAGGCCATCGCCGTCTTCGCCGCCAATTTGCGGCAGCTACTGCTTGCCGCCCCGCTCGGGCAGAAGCGCATCATGGGCATCGACCCGGGTTTCCGCACAGGCTGCAAGGTGGTGTGCCTTGACGCGCAGGGCTCGCTGCTGCACAACGAGACAATCTTCCCGCACGCGCCGCAAAACCAATACGCGCGCGCCGGCTTCACGGTGGCGTCTCTGGCCAAGGACTACCGCATAGAGGCCATCGCCATAGGCAACGGCACGGCGGGGCGCGAGACGGAGGACCTTGTGAAGTCTCTGCACCTTGACGGCGTGGAGGTTTTCCTCGTCAGCGAGGACGGCGCGTCGGTCTACTCCGCTTCAAAGACTGCGCGTGAGGAGTTTCCCGACAAAGACGTCACCGTGCGCGGCGCGGTGAGCATAGCCCGCCGCCTTGCCGACCCGCTGGCCGAGCTGGTGAAGATTGACCCGAAAGCCATCGGCGTGGGGCAGTACCAGCACGACGTCGACCAGACGGAGCTGCGAAAGACGCTCGACCGCACTGTGGAGAGTTGCGTCAACCGCGTCGGGGTCAACCTCAACACGGCGTCGAAAAGCCTGCTCACCCACGTCTCGGGACTGGGCGGCGCGCTGGCGCAGAACATAGTGGACTACCGCACCGCCAACGGTCCGTTCGGCTCACGGCGCGAACTGCTGAAAGTGCCGCGCCTCGGCGCAAAGGCCTTTGAACAGTGCGCGGGCTTCCTGCGCATACCCGGCGCGGCCGACCCTCTGGACAACACGGCCGTACACCCCGAGCGCTACGCCCTCGTGGAGCGCATGGCACGCGACACGGGGCACACCGTGGCGCAGCTCATCGCCTCGCCCGAGCTGCGCGCCGGGGTCGACCTTACGCGCTACTGCACGGCGGAGGCGGGACTGCCCACCCTGCGCGACATAATGGACGAGCTGGCGAAGCCAGGGCGCGACCCGCGCGGACGCGCCAAGGTGTTCAGCTACGACGAGCGGCTGCGCTCGCTTGACGACCTGCGCGAGGGGATGGAGGTGCCGGGCGTGGTGACCAACATCACGAAGTTCGGGTGCTTTGTCGACATGGGCGTCAAGGTGAAAGGGCTGGTGCACATCTCCCAGCTTGCCGACCATTTCGTGAAGGACCCCGCCGAGGTGGTGCGCATACAGCAGCAGGTCACCGTGCGCGTGCTTGCCATTGACGCGGAGCGCGGGCGCGTGTCACTGAAGCTGGTGAAAGGCTGAGCCGCCGCGGCGCGCCTTTGCGCGGGCGTTTTTTTCTCCGTAGAAACCAAACTGACGAAAAGTAAAAACTCTGCACAATACCGAATAATGACAGACGAAGACTACATGCGCCGCGCCCTTGCCGAGGCAGGCGCAGCCGCCGCGTGCGACGAAGTGCCCGTGGGGGCGGTGGTGGTGTGCCGCGGGCGCATCATAGCGCGGGCGCACAACCTCACGGAGACACTGCACGACGTCACGGCGCACGCCGAGATGCAGGCCGTCACGGCGGCGGCCAACTCGCTCGGCGGCAAATACCTCGACACCTGCACGCTGTACGTCACGGTGGAGCCGTGCGTGATGTGCGCCGGCGCGCTGGGCTGGGCGCAGCTGGCCCGCGTGGTGTACGGCGCGCACGACCCAAAGCGCGGATACTCCCTCCTCGCGCCGAAGGCGCTGCACCCCCGCACGGAGGTGACGGCGGGCGTGCTTGAGGAGGAGTGCGCCGCCCTGATGCGTGACTTTTTCAAACGCAAGCGCTGACCCGTGGCAGCTCACAACGACCTCGGACGCGAGGGGGAGGACGCCGCCGCACGCTACCTCCTGCGGCAGGGTTACACGATACTGGAGCGCAACTGGCGGACGGCGCACCTTGAGGTGGACATCGTGGCCGACTGGTACGGCGAGGTGGTCTTCGTGGAGGTGAAGACGCGACACGACGAGCGTTTCGCCCCCGCCCGCCAAGCCGTGACGGAGGCGAAAAAGCGCAACATACTGCACGCCGCACGCGAGTACATGCACAGCCTGGGCGACCCGCGCCCCTTCCGCTTTGACATCATCACCGTAGTGGGTGCCGCCCCGCCCTACACGCTCACCCACTACCGCTGCGTCTTCTCTTCCGCCAACTCGGATGTCTGACCCCGCACGCCCGTTCTCCCTCAAACCAAGCGCCATGCCACTTCATCTTCCGCTCCCCCAAAACTGGCGGCACCGCCACCTCGCCTCCACCGGCTCGACGATGGAGGCCATCCGCGCCGACCTCGCCGCCGGCGGCGAGGCTGAGTTTGTGCTGCTCACCGCCGACCACCAGAGTGCCGGACGCGGACAACGCGGCACGTCGTGGGAGGCGGAGGCGGGGAAAAACCTGCTTTTCAGCCTCGCCTTCCGCCCCGGGGGCATACCCGCCGCGCGGCAGTTTGCCCTCTCCGAGGCACTCGCCCTCGCCGTGGCGGAGGCGCTTGACGCGCACACCGGCGGCATCAGCGTGAAGTGGCCCAACGACATCTACTACCGCGAGCGCAAGATATGCGGCATGCTGCTTGAACACCGCCTGCAGGGCGGGCGCATCGAGTGCACCCTTGCCGGCGTGGGACTTAACGTAAACCAGCGGCGCTTCCTCGGCGACGCGCCCAACCCCGTGTCGCTGCGGCAAATCACGGGGCGCGACACCGACCGCGCCGCGCTGCTGCTATCCGTCCTACACGCCTTCGAGCGCAACTACCGCCTGCTTCTGCAAGGCGGCTTTGACGCGCTGCACGCACGCTACATGCGGCGGCTCTACCACAGCGGCGGCTTCTACCCCTTCGCCGACAAGGACGGCGCGTTTTCCGCCCGCATCACCGGAGTGTCGCCGCTCGGACAGCTTTCGCTCGCCACCGCCGCCGGCGCGGAGCGCAGCTACGCCTTCAAGGAGGTGCGCTTCGTCACCGTTCCCGAAAATCCCGCATAGCCCCATGGCAAGCATCGACCGACAGATACTGCGCATCGCGCTGCCGAGCGTCGTCTCCAACATCACCGTGCCCCTGCTCGCGCTGGCCGACACCGCCATCGCGGGACATATGGGGCGGGTGGAGTACATTGGGGCGGTGGCCCTGGGCGGCACGGCTTTCAGCATGGTGTACTGGCTCTTCGGCTTTCTCAGGATAGGGACGGGCGGACTGACTGCGCAGGGCCACGGGGCGGGCGACGGCACGGAGTGCCTGCGCGTGCTGCTGCGCTCGCTGTCGCTCGCCGCGCTCGTGGCTTTCGCCCTCGTGGCACTGCGCCGCCCTATCGGCGACATCGTCTTCACGCTGCTCAACGCGGGAGGCGAAACCGCGCCGCTCGCCCGCCGGTACTACGACATACTGGTGTGGGGCGCGCCGGCGGTGCTGGCGATGTACAGCCTCACGGGGTGGTTTGTGGGGATGCAGAACGCCCGCTTCCCCATGTATGTGGCGGTGGCTCAAAACGTGGTGAACATTGCGGTGAGCCTTGCGCTTGTCCTGGGTTTCGGGCTGCGCATCGGGGGTGTGGCGGCAGGCACGCTCGTGGCGCAGTACGCCGGTCTCGCGCTTGCCGCCGCGCTGTGGGTGTCGCGCTACCGCACGCTGTGGACGGCGGCGGGGCGGCGCGGACTGCTGCGGCGCGGCGCGGTGGCGCGCTTCTTCTCGGTTAACCGCGACATCTTCCTGCGCACGCTCTGCCTCATCGCCGTTTCCTCGTGCTTCACCGCCACCGGGGCGGCACGCGGCAGTCTCACGCTGGCGGCCAACTCGCTGCTGATGCAGTTTTTCCTGCTTTTCTCTTACGTGGCCGACGGACTGGCCTACGCGGGCGAGTCGCTCGGCGGACATTGCTGCGGCGCGGGCGACAGGGCGCGGCTGTCGCGCCTCACACGCCGCCTCTTTCTGTACGGCGGCGCGGCGGCGGCACTTTTCTCGCTTGTCTACGCGCTATGGGGAGGCGGGCTGCTGTCGCTGTTGACGGACGAGCGGCGGGTGGTGGCGGAGGCTGTGGCATACCTTCCTTACGCGGCGGCCGTGCCGGTGGCGGGCGTGGCGGCTTTCCTTTTCGACGGACTTTTCATCGGAGCCACGCGCACGGGCTTCATGCTGCTTAGCATGGCAGTGTCCACGGCAGTGTTTTTCGCGCTCTGCGCCGCCCTGCCGCACACCAACCACTCGCTCTGGCTGGCCTACCTCGCCTACCTCGCCACGCGCGGCGCGGTGCAGGGCGTGCTTTTCCCCCGCTTGCTGGGGCGTGTAGGGTGACACGCGCCGCCGCCCCCGTGACATCTCCCGCTGCACGTATTTCCAACGCACAAGCGTCCAATGCCGTTTTTGCAGAATGAAAGCAAAACGGCAGAAAAACTGACATTTCGTATTTCCGCCGCCGTTTTGCCGCATTTGCATTTGGCGGAAAAATGTATTATCTTTGTACTACAAGATAGGGACATCCCGCGAGGAATGTCCCTTTATTTTTGCCTGTATTGATTTTCAGCCACTTTCGAGTCAAAACGCCTGCACTTGGGCCACGGAGTACCGCGGTA
>CAVGTC010000058.1:0-16907 GCA_963632255.1 Lachnospiraceae bacterium
CGGTACTTTGTGGGCCAAGTGCAGGCGTTTTGGTACGTAAGTGCCTGAAAATCAATATAGGCAAAAATAAAGGGACATTCCTCGCGGGATGTCCCTATCTTGTAGTACAAAGATACAACATTTTTCCGCCGAAAGCAAGAAATGTTAAAACGCGCGGGAAATCAGAATGTCGGTTTTCGGGGCGGTTTGCTTACACTTTGATTTTTGCGGGGCGGGGGAGGTGGTGTCAGAGCCCGTCCGTGGACACCTCCACTGCGGCGGGGAAGACACGCAGCGGGTCGTGGAAGAGCGCCACGCTGCGCTGCATGGCTCGCGTGTCGGGACGCAGGGCACCCTCGTAGGCCAGACGGCCGTTGAGGTACACGCGCACGGGGCGCGAGAGGTGTGCCAGGCGCTCGCTGAGGTAGACGCGCAGGCGCACCCCGGCGGCGGGCGCGTACGCGCGGGCAAACTTGAGTGCGATGCCGTACACGCTGTCGCGCTCGGTCACCGTGTAGCGCACGTCGCGCACGGTGATGCGCACGGCGTTTTGGGCTGTGTCGCACTCCACGTCATAGCGCTGGCGCACCGTGCTGTCGTGGCGTGAGAGTACCTCTATGTTGTAAAAACCGCTGCGGCGGCGGCCGTCCATCTCATAGTCCTCCCACGCGTAGCTGAGGGGCTGCGCCTCGCGGCGGAACTGCGACAGCCAGGGCGTGGTGGGGCGGTAGTCGATGGCGTGTCCGCGCCCGGGCTGCAGCTCCACGCGGTGGGTGTAGCACCCGGGACATAGCGCGGCAAGACTGTCGAGGGCTGCGCGGGTGTAGCGCGTCAGCTTCTCTCGGTAGAAGCCGTTGTCAAGCTGGCCCGTCAGGAGGGAGAGCGGCATGTGCGAGAGGTTTTCGGCGGGTGCGTTCTGCAGGGGTTCGCCCCCAGCCATCGGACCGGCGGCCGCCCAATAGTCGGCGTAGAAGCTGGCCAGGCGCTGGCTGCCGTATCCGCCCTCGGATATGCCGAAGACGTAAAGGCGCGAGGGGTCGACGGCGGGGTCGAGCAGGGCGAGGCGCAGCATACGTTCCCACGCCGCCTGCTTGGCGCGCTGGTACCAGCGGTACCACGGACCCTCGTTGGGTATCTGGGGGATGAGGTAGGCCGAGGGCGCGTCGGCGAAACGCTGCGCGAGGGCGAGTCCCGTCTTCCACTCCGCCTCCTTCGGCCCGGAGCCGTGCAGGTAGAGGAAGAGGGGGTAGCCCGCTTCGGGTTTCGAGCCTTTCGTGCCGTGGTAGAAGGGCATCACGGTGACGGGCGCGGTCTCGGCGGGCAGCCTCCATGCGGAGTGCCGCCTTTCGGCGAGGGGGGCGTGGGCGGACCAGAGGCTGTCAAGGTCGGCGGCGTTGGCACGCGTCCAGGCTTTCCACACTTTCGCGCGGGCGGCTTGCGTTTTGCGCGTGGACACTTCCTTGCCTTTCGGTGCGGCGCTTTCCCCGCGCAGCGTGGCGGCGAAGTAGCCTTCCATCTCTTTCGCGCTCTGCGCCCCGGCGGGCGTGCCTGCCGCGAGGAAGAGCGCGAGGGCGGCTGCCGCCGCCGCAATGTGTGTGTGCTTCATGGGTGTCTTTGTGTGTTTTTGTCAGGGTGTCCCCCGTTTGGGGCGTCAGTGCGTTTCCCCTTGCGCCTTGTCGCCTTCCGTGCTTCCCGCCTTTCTCTGCGCTGACGCGAGCATTTTGTGCCAGAGCAGCAGACGCACGCGGTCGGCGGCGATGGCGGCCAAGGCGACGGCGAGAAGGAATAGCAGTGTGAGCGCGAGGTACTCCGCCCCGCTGTGCGAGCGGAAAAGCCGGTGCGCGGTGGGGATGAAGAGTTTGGTGCCCGTGAGGGGGTGCGTGTGGAAAAGGTATATCGCGAAAGCTGACGCGGCGAGCGTGTTGACCGCCGTGCTTTTGAGGGTGATGCGCGAGAAACCGAGCAGGAGCGCGAGCGCCGCGCCTATGACAAGCGGGTTGGTGTAGTCGAAAAACGTGTAGGAGACAGGGTGGGAGGTGTGCCGCGCGTAGAGAAACGCGGCGGCGGCGTTTGCGGCGGCGAGAAGGGCGTAGAGCGCGAAGTGGCAGGCGGCGGGCAGCGCGAGGGGCTTGCAGGGGAATCGTCTCAAGTGGCGGGCGAGGAGGTAGAGTCCGGCGAAGGAAAGCACGGAGTAGCCGTTGTCGAAAAGGGGACAAAGGTGTGTGAGGAAGCCGGTGGCCGTCTGCGCGGCGAAGAAAAGGGCCAGCACTGCCGTCTGCCACCCGCGCGGCACGCGGTCGGCGAAGAGGTTGAGCGCGGGGGCGACGACATAGAGACCTATGTAGCACCGCACAAACCACCAGTCGCGGAAGGTAAGCGCCGCTTCCACCTCCTGCCACGGCGTGCGCTGCGCCATGCCCAGCGCCGCGCCGGCGCCCCACAGGACGAACGAGAAGAAAAGGCACTGGAATACCAGCGCGAGGAAGCCGCGCAGGCTTGGCCGTATGCCGAACCACCCGGAAAGCAGTACGAAGACATCCACGCTCACTATGCACAGGCCCTCAAACACGCAGCGCGTGAAGGCGCGGAGCGGCTCGCCCGAAACCTCGCGGGCGGAGGGAATGCAGAGCGCGAAGAAATTGGCGTGCAGTGCCATCACCATGAACATCGCCACGAGGCGCAGCAGCTCCATGTTGGAGAGTCGCTCTTTCCGTTTCATCGGTCAAGGGGGGGCTGGGTGGGGAGAGGGTAAGGTGCGGTTGCGGCGCATACTCCTTTCGGGGGCGGGCAACGTCTGTTCCGAAATCTTGCGGACTTTGGCTTGTAATTGTGCAACAGGTCTTCGGAATTGTGCAGACTTGGTTTTGTGATTGTCCCCACACCTTATATATATAATGTGTGGGTGGCTTGTGCGGAACTTGCGCGGCTGCTTTTGCGCGGTGGCTTGGCTTCCGGCGGCGGGGCGGGCAAGAAAAGAGGGCGTCGCGGCGGATGTACCGTGCGCCCTCTTCTTTTTTCCGTTGGGGCTTGGCTTGTGCGTGTTTGTCGCACTCGCCGCACAACGGGGAGTGTTACCCAGCGTCATTCCTGCCCCGCTATTTTCCGCGTCATTTCTTTGCGCCGCCTTTGGCCGCGCTTTTCGCGGCCGTCGTCTTGCCCGGGGCTTTCGCGGCGGACTTCTTGGCGGCGGCGGGTTTCTTGGCGGACGCTGCCTTGCCGGCTTTGGCGGCAGTCTTGCTGTCGGTTTTCGCTTCCTCGGCGGCTTGCGCAGGAGCGGCTGCGGTCGGGGCGGGGGCGGCTTCGTCCTTTGCCTTTTTCTCCATCTTGCCGAGCATGTCCTGCAGCTTGCTTATCTCGCGGTTTTTCATCTCTATCTCGTCGCCCTGGTTCTTGATGGTGGTGAGCAGCGAGTTGAGCTCTTCGTTGTCAATGTCAAGCGGGTAGCGGTTGTTCACCCGTGTGATGAAGTCGCCGAGGATGTTCATGTAGTTGGTGAAAGCGTCGTAGGGCGAGTCGTAAATGCCGCGGTACCCCCCGTAGCTGTTAGGCTTCGTGCTCATGAAGCGGAGGTTGTTGGACGCCTGGAGGTAGTCGAAGTCCTGCATCAGGCGGCGGTCACGGCAGATGTGCACGCGGTCGGCGATGCTGTACAGCTTGTTGACCGCCTCTTTCTGCATCACGTTGCCAAGCCACGGCGAGAGGTCGCGCTCCTCGTCCACCCACGAGGTGGGGTAGGTGACGGTGAGCTCGCCCGCCGACTTCATCTTGGCGCAGATTTCGGACGGGGTGCTGAAAGTGATGCCGCGCTTCTTGAACTCGGCGGGCAGGGCTTTCATGAAGTCGAGTATGTTGGACGACAGCGGCTGGAAGATGCCGAGGGCGCACAGCTCCATGAAGATGTTGACAAGCTGCTCATCCTCGGGCAGACGGGCTATCCAGTCGGCGTAGTTGTCGGCGAAGAGCGGGTACTCGCTCCATGACGAGTCGTTGAAGCGGAAGGAGATGTCCTCGGAGAGGGAGTGGTCGCGCAGGAGGAGCTTGAGTCCCGGCGCGCGGTTGCAGCTGTACACGAAGTGCGGGCTCTTCCATCCCAGCACGTGCTTCGCCCCCTCGGCGAGCATGCCCTTGAAGCCCATGGAGGCCACCGTCGCGCCGATGTCGTCGGAGTAGATGAGGCAGGAGTTGCGGAAGATGGTGGGCGTCTGGCCGAAGAGCGACTTGACTTTCTTGCACAGGTGGCGCACCTCGTCGCGGAAGATGTCCTCGTTCATCAGCGAGGAGAAGCCGTGCGAGTAAGGCTCGGCCAGAAACTCCACGCAGCCCGTGGCGTTGAGTTTCTGCAAGAGGGCGATGACCTGCGGCGCGTAGTTTTCAAGCTGTTCGATGGCGCAGCCGGAGAGTGAGATGGCGCACTTGAAGAAGTCCTTGTTGGCCTCGGCCATGCCGATGAGGGTTTCAAGGGCGGGGACGTAGGAGCGTTCGGCCGTCTCGGTTATTGAGCGCGCGTTTTCGTAGTCGTCGTAGTAGTAGTGGTCCGTGCCGATGTCGAAGAAACGGTAGCGTTTGAGGTGTATGTTCTGGTGTATCTCGAAGTACAGGCAAACTGTTTTCATGGCTGTGGGGTGTGTATGTGGTGTGTGGTTGTTTTTCCTTTTTCTCTTTCCGTGCCGCGCGGCGGGCTGTGCGTGCCTGTGGCGGCTGTCGTGGGTCGCCGCATAAAGGGGACGCGTCGGTCACCGCCGGGCGTGGCGGCGTGTCATTGCCCGAGAAGGCGGCAGTAGATGTCGTGTATGCGTTTGCCCACCTTTTCCCAGGTGATTTGCGCCACCTCCTTCACGCCCTCCTCCTTGAGGTACTGGTGGAGCGAGTCGTTGGTGCAGAGCGAGTACATGGCGTCGGCCATGGCGTTGATGTCCCAGTAGTCGGTCTTGATGCACTTGTCGAGAATCTCGGCGCAGCCGCTCTGTTTGCTGATGATGGAAGGCACGCCGCACTGCATGGCCTCAAGTGGCGAGATGCCGAAAGGCTCGCTCACCGAGGGCATGACGTATACGTCGCTGTCGGCGAAAGCCTCGTATACCTGCTTTCCGCGCATGAAGCCCGGGAAGTGGAAGCGGTCCGCTATGCCGCGTGCCGCCACCATTTCTATCATGTCGTTCATCATGTCGCCCGAGCCAGCCATGCAGAAGCGTATGTTGTGCGTGCGGCGCAGCACGAGGGCGGCAGCCTCGACGAAGTACTCGGGACCTTTCTGCATGGTGATGCGCCCGAGGAAGGTCACCACCTTCTCCTTTTTCTTGCCTCGGCTCTCGCGCCTTTGCTGCACGCTTTGCAGTATGTCGGGCGAGAGGGGGTAGACGGCGTTGTGCATCGTCACGCACTTGTCGGGCGACTGGTGGTAGTGGTTGATGACGGTCTGGCGTGTGAGCTCGGACACGCACATGATGCAGTCGGCGTGGTCCATTCCGTCTTTCTCTATGCCGTACACCGTGGGGTTTACGTTGCCGCGCGAGCGGTCGAAGTCCGTGGCGTGCACGTGTATCACGAGGGGCTTGCCGCTCACATTCTTGGCGTGTATGCCGGCGGGGTAGGTGAGCCAGTCGTGGGCGTGGATGATGTCAAAGTCCTGCTGGCGTGCCACGACGCCCGCCACGATGGAGTAGTTGTTAATCTCGTCTTGCAGGTTGTCGGGGTAGCGCCCCGAAAACTCTATGCAGCCGAGGTCGTCGGTGAGGCGGTAGTTGAAGTCGGCGTAGATGTGGTCGCGAAGGCTGTAGTACTGCTCGGGCGTCATGCGGCTGCCGAGCCGCTGCTTGACATAGTCGTACTGCACGTCCCGCCAGACGATGGGGGTTTCGCTCATGCCGATGATGTTCATGAAGCTTTTGTCCTCATCGCCCCAGGGCTTCGGCAGGCAAAAGGTGATATGCGTGTCGGGCTGCGCGGCAAGTCCCTTGGTGATGCCGTAGCTTGCCGTCCCCAACCCTCCGAGGATGTGGGGGGGGAACTCCCACCCGAACATTAGTACTTTCATGGTTTTCCTATGGTGCTTTTCCTCCGGCTGCGGCCGCGTGGCTTTGGCGCGGCGCGCCGCCGGTGCGATTTATGGTGTCCTTGTGTCGTGTTTTTCAGTTCCCGCCTTTCGCGTCAGTCGGCGTTGTTGTATTTGGTGAGGAGGTGCAGCGCGCGGAGAATGCCGCTCACGTTCATGGCGAACGAGGTTGCGCCGCGCCCGTGGAAGGGCGGGTTGCCGTCGAAGAGCTCGGGGATGGTGCCCACGCAATGGTAGAAGAGTTCCTCCTCAAAGCCGATGAGCTGCCGCTCTATGTAGTTGACCCCGCTCATCTTGTACACGCGGAGGTAAGCCTCAAGGTAGAAGCCCGTGAGCCACGGCCAGGCCGTGCCCTGGTGGTAGGCGCAGTCGCGCTGCGCCTGCGTGCCGACGTACATCGGGTTGTAGCCGCCGCTTTTCGGGGAGAGCGAGCGTATGCCCTTCGGGGTGACCAGCTCGCGTGTGCAGATGTCAAGCACGCCCTTGCGCTCGCGCATGTCAAGCGGCGAGAAGTCGAGAGCGATGGCAAGCAGCTGGTTGGGGCGTACGCTCCAGTCCATCATCTGCCCGTCCACGTAGTCGAGCAGGTAGCCGTACTCGTTGAGGAATACCTTGCGGAACGATGTCTCTATCTTCTCGATCTCCTCCCGTGCGCGGGAGATGAGGGCGGCGTTGTCGCCCCCGCCGTTCTCCTCAAGTATTTGCTGGAAGAAACGCAGGGCGTTGTACCAAAGCGCGTTGAACTCTACGATGTACCCCGAGCGCGGTATGATGGGGTGTCCGTCCTTCTGGGAGTTCATCCACGTCACGGCGCGGTCGCGCCCGTTGGAGTAGACAAGTCCGTTGTCGTGCACGAAGAGGTTGGGGTGTTTGCCGCTCCATATGTACAGCATAATCTCCTTGAGCATCGTGCCGTACTTCTCGAAGCACTGTGTGCGGGATGTGTGCTTGCCGTACTGTTGGAGGCACCATACCGCCCAAAGCAGCGTGTCGGGCTGTTCCATCTCGTAAACGTCAACGGTGAGGGGCTTCTTGCCGATGAAGCTGCGCACGGCCTTGGCGGCGGTGTCCATGTATTTCTCAAAACGGTCCTGCTCGCCGATGGCGAGGGTGAGTCCCGGCATGGCGATGAAGCTGTCGCGGGCGCGGCACTTGAACCACGGGTAGCCGGCGAGTATGTAGTTTTCGCCGTCCTTGCTCATCCTGAACTGGTGGGCGGCGTTGACGAGGCAGTGGTAGAAACTGTCGCGGTGGTCGAGCCGCTCGACCTCCTTCTCCCTCAGCGTTTCCATCTGCGCGGGGTCAACTTCCTCCACGCCGGCGCAGAAGACGATGCTCTCGCCTTTCTTGATGGCGGTCTCAAAGTATCCCGGCATCAGCAGGTCTTCGGTTTCGTTGTAGCCGCGCTCGCGCTCTTTCGGGTAGTCCAGCCCGCGATACCAGTCGGGGCAGTAGTGCCACTCCGTGTGCTTGCTTGTCTGCATGTAAAGGTCGGGATATCCGGCGTAGAGGCACATCCTCACGCCGTTGGACACCTCGGTGTAGGAGCGGTCGGCCGTGGCGTTTTCGTGCGTCCACTGCCTCACGCTGCGGAAGGCGAGGAAAGGGCGCAGCCTGAGTGTGGTTTCCGAGTGCGCGTCAAGCAGGGTGTAGCGCACGAAAAGGCGGTGGGTGGTGGTGTCAAAGGTGAGTTGCTTCTTAAGTAGCACGCCGCCCACGCGGTATGTCCATGTGGGCACTTGCTCCCACTCAAAACTAATGATGTACTTGTGGCCTTTCGGACTGTAATTCTCCCCTTGGTATTTGTGAAGCCCCATATTGAACTCCGCGCCGTGCTGTATGATGGTTTCGTCAAGTGAGGAGAGCAGCACGTGGTTCTCCTCGTCAAGACCCGGGACGGGGATGACCAGCAAGCCGTTGTACTTGCGTATGTTGCAGCCCACCAGCGTGGTGGAGCAGTACGCCCCCGAACGGTTGGTGATGAGCAGCTCCTTGTAGAGGGAGTCCTGCAGGTTGGTCATCTGTCCCTTGTCAAATCGTAAATAACACATGGTATAGGGTATGCGGATTGTAAGGTTTCTTTGTGTAGTGTGCCGTTTTCCAGAGTGTGTGCAGCCTTTCTCGGCATGTTGCGGCGAGCGTGCGCCGGTTGCGTCAGTTGCCAGTATTGGTTGTGTCAGTAGCCGGTGCCGGTGCAAGGGCGGTATGGAATGGGACGGTAGTCGTTGCGGCATCCTCCGGCGTGCCGTCGGACAGATGCGCGTTGTGCTTTGCGTCCGTTCTTTACGTTTTCAAAAGTAGGGAAAAAAGGGCGGCGGCGGCGTTTTTCCGCCTATAAAAATGCTTTTCCGCGGCAGATTCCGCCGTTTTGCCCGTGAAAAAGTCGTTTTTACCCCATTTTGGGGGTGCTTTTTGTGAATTAGTGGGTGTATTTGCTATGTGCGCCGCGCAAACTCGCTGCTTATTTTGAGGGCAGGAGGGCGAAAAACGTGTGTATCGGTAAGGAGAACGCGTATTTCGGTAAGGGGATTGTGCGCTATTCTCCGCCGTACGCTCCCCTTTGTCCGCTGCGCTATATTGCTGCGTACGTTTCCGCCGGCGGTGATGCGCCGCGCGGGTTCCCACCCCGCTTTTGCCTGTGCGCAGGAGTGGCGGTGCGGTCACTGCTTCGGGGCGGGAGCCAGCGCGCGCTTCCTTAGCATAAGGAAGAAAAAGCCGAGGACGAGGCAGCCGGTTACCACCCAAGAGACGGGGTAGACCGTGAGGAGCGGGACGAAGCCGCGCCAGTGGGGGCATACGCCCCACACCCATGCCATGCGCAGCAGGCAGGTGCCGAAAACCACAAGGAGGGTGGGGCGCAGCGAGATGCCCATGCCGCGCAGAGAGGCGGCGGCCACCTCGTAGCTGCATGCTATCCACTGCACGGCGAGGACGGTGTGCATGCGTTGTGTACCGAACGCCCATACCGAGGGATCGGCGGAGAAGAGGTTGAGGAAAAACGGGCTGAAAGCCGTGAAGAGGAGGTTGAGCGAGCCGCACAGCAGCGCAGCCCAGCCCAGACACTGCCAGAAGCAGCGGCGCACACGGTCCATGCGCCCCGCGCCGTAGTTTTGGCCGATGAAACTGATTGCCGCCCCGTTGAAAGCCGATATGACGAAGTAGCAGTAGTACTCAAAGTTGAGCGCGGCGGCGGATCCGGCGACGGCGTATTGTCCGTAGCTGTTGATGCCCGTCTGTATGACAAGGTTGCTGAGGGCGAACACCATGCCCTGCAGTCCCGCCGGCAGTCCTATCTTCACCATGCGCTCCACCTCGCGGCGGTAGAAGCGCAGGTGGCGCGGGCGGAGGCGGAAAGGCTCGCGCTCGCGGCAAAGCAGGCGCACTGCCAGTGCCGCGCTGAGGGCGTTGGCTATCGCGGTGGCCACAGCCACGCCGGCCACGCCCATATGGAAGACGATGACAAATAGCAGGTTGAGTGCGGTGTTCACCAAACCGGCGGCGACGAGGATGTAGAGCGGGCGGCGCGTGTCGCCCATGCTGCGCAGTACGGCCGAGCAAAAGTTGAAGACGGTGAGGAATGGCAGTCCGACAAAGAATATGCGCAGGTAGAGCAGCGCGTCCGCAAGCACGGCGCGCGGCGTGTCCATTGCCGTCAGTAGGGGCGTGGCCGCAAGCGAGCCGGCGGCGGCGAGAGCCAGACCTAACGCCACTGAGAGCAGCGCGCCGGTCTCCACGCACTTGCGCACGCCCTCGCTGTCGCGCTGCCCGATGTGCGTGGAGACAACTGCGTTGACACCGAGCGACAGCCCTACGACAAGATTGATGAAGAGGCTCACGACCGGCGCGTTGGCTCCGACGGCGGCGAGCGCGTCACTGCTGGCGAAGCGTCCCACAACCGCCACGTCGACGGAGTTGAACAGTTGCTGTAGCACGCTTGTCGCGGCGAGCGGCAGGGCGAAGAAAAGTATTTTCCAACAGAGCGGGCCGTGAAGCATGTCCGTCCTGTCGCCGCTTGTCGCGTTTTCCCCGCTTTTCCTGCCTGATAGTGCCATAAGCCTTTGTGCTTTTTCTTTCCGGGACGCCGTACCTCCCATAAGTCACGCGAAAGTACGCCTTTCCGCGCCAACCGGGGCGGTGCGCGGATGTTTTTCGCGTGCGGGCGTTTCGGTGGGGCGCATATTTATATATAGGTGTGTAAGGCGCAAAGTGACGGGGCGGGCGGCGTGATGAATCCGCCGTCCGCCCCCGTTGTGGTGGTGTGAAAGAAAACCGGGACTATCCCCCGAAGTTGTCGTACATGATGCTTTCGGGCTCCACGCCGAGACTGTCAAGCATTGACACCACAGCCTTTGACATCGGGCCGGGGCCGCACATGTAATACTCCACGTCCTCGGGTGCCTCGTGGTCTTTGAGGTAAGTGTTATACATCACCTGGTGCACGAAGCCCGGGGTGTACTTCACGCCTGCCGCGTCGGCGGCGGGGTCGGGGCGGTCGAGGGCGAGGTGGAAGTGGAAGTTGGGGAACTCCTTTTCGAGCTGGTGGAAGTCGTCAAGGTAGAACACCTCGTTGAGCGCTCTCGCGCCGTAGAAGTAGTGCATCTCGCGGTCACGGCAGTTGAGTGTGCGCGTCATGTGCATTATCTGGGCGCGGAGCGGAGCCATACCGGCGCCGCCGCCCACCCAAATCATCTCTTTCTTGCTGTCGAAGTGCGGGTGGAAGTCGCCGTAGGGGCCGCTCATCATCACCTTGTCGCCTGGTTTCAGCGTGAAGATGTATGACGAGGCGATGCCCGGGTTCACATCCATGAAGCCGCTGCGGTCTGCCTTGAAGGGCGGTGTGGCGATGCGCACCGTCAGCATGAAGACATTGCCCTCGGCGGGGTAGTTGGCCATGGAGTAGGCGCGGATGGTGGGCTCGGTGTTGACGCACTTGAGCGGGAAGAGGCCGAACTTCTTCCATGCCGGGAGGTACTCGTCGCCAATGAGGGACTTGTCAATGTCCTTGTCATAGTCCATGGCGAACGCGGGAATCTTTATCTGCGCGTACGAGCCGGGGAGGAAGTCCATATGCGCGCCCTCAGGCAGCTGCACCTTGAATTCCTTGATGAAGGTGGCCACGTTTTTGTTGGAGATGACAGTGCACTCGTACTCTTTCACGCCCAGCACGCTGTCGGGCACCTGTATGGAAAGGTCGCCCTTAACCTTGCACTGGCAGCCCAGGCGCCAGTGCTCTTTCACCTGCTTGCGTGTGAAGTGGCCGCGCTCGGAGTCGAGTATCTCGCCGCCGCCCTCGGGCACCTGGCACTTGCACTGCCCGCAGCTGCCCTTTCCGCCGCAGGCGGAGGGGAGGTATACACCCTGCTCGGAGAGCGTGCTGAGGAGGCTCGCGCCCTGCTCCACGCTGACGGTCTCCTTGCCGTTGATGGTGATGTTCACCTTGCCGCCGGGCGAGAGGTATTTCTTCGCCACCAGCAGGATGATGACGAGCAGGAGGATGATGGCGAGGAAGACCCCGATGCTCGCGAGTATAAGATTGATGTCCATTTCTCTTCTTGGAAAATGTGATGTCTGTTAGGGTTACGCTGTCTTTTTCGCGTTTTTGCTCCGCGCCGTTGTCAGATGCTCAGGCCCGAGAAGCACATGAAAGCCATTGCCATGAGTCCCACGGTGATGAACGTGATGCCCAGTCCGCGCAGGGGGCGCGGCACGTCGGTGTAGGCCATCTTCTCGCGTATGGCGGCCAGGGCGACGATGGCGAGGAGCCAGCCTATGCCCGAGCCCAGCGCGTACACCAGCGCGTCGGCGCAGCTGCCGATGCGCTGTGTGCTTCCCGGCTCCATGCCGATGCGCTGCTGCATGAAGAGACTTGCGCCCATTATGGCGCAGTTGACGGCGATGAGCGGGAGGAAGATTCCCAGCGCGGCGTAGAGCGAGGGCGAGAATCGCTCAACCGCCATCTCCACGAGCTGTGTTATGCCTGCTATCACCGCGATGAAGAGGATGAACGACAGGAAAGAAAGGTCGACACCCGGCACGATGCAGTCGGGACCCAGCACCTTTGTCTGCAGCAGGTAGTCCACGGGTACTGTGATGACCAGCACGAAAGTCACGGCCACGCCCAGTCCGAGGGCGGTCTTCACGTTCTTCGACACTGCGAGGTACGAGCACATACCGAGGAAGAAAGCGAATATCATATTGTCCACGAAGATGGAGCGGACGAATAAGCTAAGCAAGTGTTCCATATATATATTATATGCGTGTTTACTTGTGGTGTGCGGGGGAGGGGCGGCGGTTCGCGCCGCCCCGTCCCGCTGTTATTTCTTCTCTTCGGGGTTGATGGAGCGGTGTGCCCATATCAGGCAGCCCACCAGTATGAGCGCCATGGCCGGCATTGTCATCATGCCGTTGTTGACATAGAAGCCGCCGTTCTCCGTGTAGACGCACTCGGGGATGACGCGCAGGCCGAGGAGCGTGCCGCTGCCCAGCAACTCGCGCACGAAGCCCACCGCCACAAGTACCCAGGCGTAGCCCAGCCCGTTGCCTATGCCGTCAAGGAAGGAGGCCCAGGGACCGTTTTGCATGGCGAACGCCTCCAGGCGTCCCATCAGGATGCAGTTGGTGATGATGAGTCCCACGTACACCGAGAGCTGCACGCTCACGTCGTAGGCGAAAGCTTTCAGCACCTGCGCCACGAGGGTGACGAGCGTGGCCACCACGACAAGCTGCACGATGATGCGGATGCGGTTGGGGATTGTCTTGCGTATGAGAGATATTATCACGTTGGAGAACGCCGTGATGACCGTCACCGAGAGACCCATCACGATGGCGGGCTCCAGCTGCGAGGTCACGGCAAGTGCCGAGCAGATGCCAAGCACCTGCACCGCCACAGGGTTGTTGAGGTTGAGCGGGCCGGTGAGTGCCTCCCTGTTCTGTTTTGAAAAGATACCCATTGTCTCTGTGTGTGTTATTTGCAGTTAAGCTCCTTTTCCTTGAATGCCTTGAGGCAGCCCGCGTAGGCCTGCGTCCCGTTTTTCACCATGTTGCCCACGCCCACCGATGTGAGCGTCGCGCCGGTCACGCCGTCCACCTGGCAGTCTTTCCGCGCGGGGTCGGTTTTTCCGTTCTTCACCACGGTGAGAGCCACTTCGCTGTCTTGCGGGTCGGCGAAGAGGTGCTTGCCCTTGAACTGGCTCTGGAACTTCTCCTCGGCGATGAGCGCGCCCAGGCCCGCCGTCTCGCTTTCGTGGGAGAAGTACGCGCCGAATACCGTCTGGCAGTCGTCGTCTATGGCAAGGTAGCCCCACAGGCCGCCCCACAGGCCGCGCCCCGTCATGGGCAGCACAAGTTTCGTCTTGCCGTCCACCTTGCAGAGGTAGAGCGGGAGGTTGGACGGGGTCACCTCCTTGCCGGAAACGCGGAAGCCGTCCTTGTCCTTGCCCTCGCCCTTTTTCACGACGTTGCCGGCCGAGTCGACCACGAGGTCGGCCACGACGCACTCGTCATATTTCTTCTCAATGTCCTGCGCGTCGGTGAGGTTGCGCACGTTGAGCGCGGCGAGTATCTGCTTCTTCTTGTCAATCTCCACGTTTTTGTCCTGCGCGGGTTTCAGCGCGGAGGACGCGGCGGCGAGCAGGAAAGCCACGACGACCACCAGCCCCGCCGCGTAGAGTATTGTGTATGAGTTTTTGTTAGTGTTCATTGTGCGTTGTTGTTGTCCCCCTCTCCCTGTCGCGTGCGCGGCGGGGCGGGGGAGTGTGTGCTACTTGCTTGCCCGCTTGAGGCGTTTGCTGATGTTGTGCTGCACGAAGCAGTAGTCGATGAGCGGCGCGAACATGTTCATGAAGAGTATCGCCAGCATCATGCCCTCGGGGTAGCCGGGGTTGAGCACGCGTATGAGTATCGCCAGCGCGCCGATGAGGAAGCCGTAGACGTACTTGCCCCCCTCGGTGCGCGCGCTTGTCACGGGGTCGGTGGCCATGAACACCGCGCCGAAGCAGAAGCCGCCCGCCGCGAAGTGCTGCCAGCAGCTGAGGTGCGCGGCCGCGTTGCCGGGAAGGTCGGCCCAGTTGAAGAGAAGCGCCACGGCTGCGCCGCCCACAAAGACGCTCAGCATGGTGCGCCAGGAGGCAATGCGCGTGAAGAGCAGGATGGCCGCGCCGATGGCTATGGCCGCCACGCTCGTCTCGCCGATGGAGCCCGGGATGAAGCCCCAGAACATGTCGCTGAGCGACGCCGTGATGTCACCGCCCGCCCCGGCCTCGCCGAGCGGCGTGGCCATTGTGGTGCCGTCGGGCAGGTCGCAGCCCAGGCCCAGCACCTTGTGCGAGGCGAGCCACACCTTGTCGCCGCTCATGCTGGTGGGGTAGGAGAAGAAGAGGAACGCGCGAGCCACGAGGGCGGGGTTGAAGATGTTCATACCCGTGCCGCCGAATATCTCCTTGCAGAACACCACCGAGAAAGCCACCGCGAGGGCAAGCATCCAGAGCGGGCAGTTGACGGGCACAATCATGGGCACCAGCATGCCCGTGACGAGGTATCCCTCCTGAATTTCCTCGTGCTTCCACTGCGCCACGGCGAACTCTATGCCAAGCCCCACGATGTATGACACTATTATTTTAGGCAGCACAAGCAGGAAGCCGTAGCAGAAGAGGCTGAGGAAGTCGGCCTCGGCGAGGCGGCCGGCGGCGGCGTAGTTCTGGTAGCCGATGTTGTACATACCGAAGAGCAGCGCCGGCATCAGCGCAATCACCACAAACGACATGATGCGCTTGGAGTCGATGGCGTCGTGTACGCTCACGCCGCTCTGCGAGGTGGCGTTGGGCACAAGCATGAAGCTCTCCATACCCTCGAAGACGGAGCGGAAGGCGTGCAGCTTCCCGCCGTCGGAAAAGGAGGGGCGGAGGTTGTCGAATATTTTTTTCAGCATTGTTTGTTGTGTGTATCTGTGTGACGGATGTTGTGTGCGGTGTCAGGCGTTCTCCTTGCGCAGCAGCTCGAGCCCCTCGCGCACGATGCGCTGCAGCTCCAGCTTTGAAGAGTCGACAAACTCCGCCACGGCGAAGTCCTCGGGAGCCACCTCGTAGATGCCGAGCGCCTCCTGGCGGTCGATGTCGCCGGTGATGATGGCCTTGACGAGGTAGCCCGCGTAGATGTCCATGGGGAAGACGCGGTCGTACTCGCCGCTCATTATCATGTGCCTCTCCCCGCCCTTGATGCGGCAGTCGAGGTTGTATTTCCGTCCTTTGCCGAAGAGCCACGAAAGGTAGCTGTGGCTGGCGGAGAAGTCGTTGAGGCGCGGAGCTATCCAGCCGAAGGCCTCGTTGACGTCATCGCCTTCGGGTATGGCGCAAACCTCCGTGGCGTATGCGGCCAGGAAACCGTCGGCGGATGTCTTCGCGCCCACGAGCGGATTGCCGTTTATCACGCGCACGTGTTCGGTGTGCTTCAGGCTGCCGCCGATTACGCGGCTGAGGGCTGTGCCGACGGGAGTCTCGCAGTAGTGCGGCTTGTCCACCTCCGCCCCGGCCACTGCCACGCGGCGGGTGAGGCCGATGTGTCCCGTGCGCAGCAGCGAGCCGATGAAGATGACGGCCTCCGCGCCCACCGTCCACACCGTCTCCCCTTTGTTGACGGGGGATATGTGGTTGATGTGTACGCCCACGTTGCCCGACGGGTTGGGACCGTCAAAGACAGCCACCTCCACTCCCTCGGACGGCACGATGGCCGAGCCGCTCTGTGCGGGGCAGATGCCGAGATGAACGGGGGCTATCTTCGCGAGGGCGGCGAGACCCGCCTTGAAGTCCGCCTCGCGCCCCTCCGCCACAAAGGAGAAGTCCGCCGCGAGCGGCATTTTCGAGAAAGCCGATACAAAGACCGCCTTGGGCGTGCTGTCCGGTGCCGCCACCACGTCGTAAGGGCGCTGGCGCACGAAAGCGAAGAGTCCGCTTTCCAGCAGCAGTCCGCGCACGTCGTCGCCCGACATCGCGTCGGCGTCAAGCGTGCCGAAGCTCTTCGCCTCGCCCGTGCCGTCCGCTTTCACGCGTACGGCAAGCACCTTGCGGCGTTCGCCGCGGTCGATGGCCGTCACCGTTCCGCTCACGGGGGAGACAAACATCACTTTCTCCGTGGCCTTGTCCGTGAAGAGCGGGTCGCCCGCTTTCACGCTCGTGCCCTCTTTCACCAGCACGCGCGGCACGATGCCGGGAAAGTCGCCGGGCATCACGGCGTACTCGCCCTCCACGGGCAGTGTGGCGAGCGACTTCTCAGCCTCGCCGGCGAGACGCAAGTCCAGCCCTTTCCTTATTTTATATGTTTCCATCTGTGTATATTGGTGTTCGGTATGTCGTTGGTGCGCCTGCCGTCTGTCGCGGCGGCGCAAAGTGCGCCTTTCCCAGTCTGCGGCGGGGAAACGGCACGTGGGTGCGTGTTTTGCGCGGGACTGCCCCGCACGTTTGCCTAGTTGTGTGCAAAATTAGTGAATTTTAGGTAACGCCGCAAATGCGTGCCGCTGCGCGTGCCCGCTTGCGCCGCGCATACCCCAGAGCCGTGTGCCGTGCGGTGCGCGGGTGCCGTTTCCGGTGGTGGCGTGGCGGCGCGTGGAGAGGGTGCGGCACGCCGTGACCGGCCGGCGGTCGGGTGGGGGATGAAAAGGGAATTTCCCCGTTTCTGTTTTGTGTCATTTTGTGACACAGAAAACGGATTCGGTCTCGCTTTTGTCGAGGAGACCTGAATGAATTTTTAGGAAAGTTTAACGGCATCGGCGGCCTGTAGCGGCCCGGTGCACCCTTTTTGAAGCCGAGCCTGCACTTCGGTGACAAGATGCCGCGGTACTTTGAAGGCCAAGCCGCACTTCAGTGACCCGACACCACGGTATTCC